>DASWGX010000722.1:0-2018 GCA_036393455.1 Polyangiaceae bacterium | reverse complement strand
CCCGGGCGGGCTGTCCTGGTGAACTCGGGTCGGGGTCATGTCGCACCGTCCGTTTCCGGTTCGGTGGCATCCTCGGCCGCGCCCGATTCCTCGTGGTCCGCGCCGGCATCGAACCGAACCTTGCCGCCCGTCAAGCCGAGGTCGAAGCGGATCGACCAAAGATGCTCGGCAGCGTCCTGCACGGCGTCCGTTTCGCTGTCGCGGTTCGTGGCGAGGAATTCGCCCAGCGCGTCGGTTGCCGCGACCAGCCGATCGCCCACGAGCTCCCGCATCGCTGCGAGAGTGTCCGGATCGGTGAAGCTCATGACGCACCGTCCAAGAGCGCGGCGACGGTCGCGATCGTGTCCGCGGCGCCTCGCGTCAAGAGCGCGTTCAGGCTCGCGCGCGTGCTGTTCGCTGCGAGCCCGTTGGCGAGATGCCTCAGGTCCGCGGGTACGGTGCGTGTGCCGAGCTCCGTCACGAGCTCTTGAAGCGCATCGGCGATCGCGCGTTGCGTCGAAGCGACGGACTGCAAGTCGCCCATCGCCATTGCTAGCCGCGCCTCCAGAACGCCAGCCGGCAGCGCGATCGATCGTGCGACCGGGCCCGGCCCTCGGGGCTCGCGCGGCTTCATGATGCACCTTCCGCTTGCTGCTCGGGTTCCGCCGGACCGCTGATCGGCGTGCCCGACGACTCGCGCGCCTCGCGGATATCCTCGAGCAGGCCCGTTCCGCCGTCGAGCAGGCTCGCCACGAGCGCGAGGCCGAGCGCTGCTTCGTCGTCGTTGAGCTCGATGCAAGTTGCGGAGTTCAAGTGCGAGGCCGAGTCGTGGGAGATCGCGATCGCCATGGCCTTGAGGAGCGCGCTGCACGCTTGGGCGAGGCGCCGCTCGGCCGTGACCTCGGCGAGGTCGCTTTCGTTCAAGTCGTGGAGCGTGTAGCCGACGAGCGTTGCGACGATGCTCGGGCCGAGCGCGTCCGCTTGGTCGATGTTCGCGAGCACGACCTTTTCACGCTTGAGCCGCTGGACGCGGGGTGTGTCCGGCGCGTTCATGACGCACCGTCCGTTTCCGCGCGCACCATGACGATAAGCTCCGAGAGCTCTCGCAACGCCGCCGCGTCGCGGGTCATGTCGTAGCTGGCGCTCGTGCCGGCCAGGGCGAGCGCTTCGAACGGCGTGACGAAGGTCCGCGAGTCGAGCGTGGCGCCCTCGGCCTCGCGTGCGGCCTGGCAGTATTCCGAGAGCCTCGAGGCATGGTGCGCCAGCCTGTCGGCAATGGTGCCGCGCCGCGTTTCGAGGTTTTCGAGGATGACTTGTAGGGTGCGTTGCCCGTCGTCGGGGCGTTCGGTATCGTTCGATTCATGGGTCATCGGAAGGTTGCGCCTTTCGGTGGCTCGCCCTGGGCCGTGCTTCAACACGGTCCGGGGCACTCTGTTAGCGTTTCTTTGGTTTCGGCTTCGGCTTGCCAACCACGATTCCCTCGGCCTTCGCGTAGTGTCGCAGGATGAATCGAAGGGCCTCCGAGCGGGAGACCAAACCGATTCGCTCTTGAGCGGCCTCGAGGATGGCGAGGTCGTCGGCCGTCATGCGCATCGTGGTTGTCTTGGCGGTAGCCATATGCCGATTGTATGTCACAGGTCATAGCGCCCCGTCAACCCCTCGTTTCCGCCGGCCCCTGCTGGCCCTCTTTCTCGTTCTTGCCGCGCCTGGGCCGGACCGGGAAGATTCCAGCGGAGATCCAAAACTTCACAAAATGGTCCGTTTTGAGGGATAACTTGACGCACCCTGGCCCCTGGCCCCTGGCGCGTGCGCCGTGTCAACGCGACCCCCGCTCGGCTCCGACGAGGCGCCCGGTGGGCCGTGGCGAGCTCGTGCCGTCCGAGGCCGCCGGCTTCGTCGTCTCGCTCCAAAGCCGTCGCACCGCGAACCTGAGCACGTCCCCCGGTGGCATGCCGAGCTTGACCGCGAGCGCTCCCAAGATGACGAGCTCGTCGGGGGTGAACGAAACGGCGAAGGACTCGGGCGCCGGCTGCTCGGCA
>DASWGX010000721.1:0-5162 GCA_036393455.1 Polyangiaceae bacterium | reverse complement strand
CGTGTGCGCGCCGTCAGCGGAGCCGGGCAGCAGCACGGCTCCGTGTATCTTGGCCGCGGCATCGAAGCTCCGAGCCTCGACGAGCCGCTCGTCGAGCAGGTCGAGCCGCTCTTGAGCCGCAAGACGTCGCCGATCTGGATGGATAGCTCGACCAGCGTCGAGTGCGGAGAAATCGCGGCCGCCGCGGGCGGCGACGAACGCGTCGTTGCCGTGACTGGATCGCGCGTCATCGAGCGCTTTACCGGGCCTCAGATTCGCAAGTTCTTCAAACAGGATCCGGCCGCGTACGCGGCAACCCACGAGATCCATCTGGTCAGCTCGTTCATGGCTTCGCTACTCGCGGGGCGTTCGGCCGGCATCGATCTCGGCGACGGTGCGGGCATGAATTTGCTCGAGCTCGCGACGGGCACGTACTCCCGGGCACTGCTCGACGCGACGGCACCCGGCCTGAGCAAGAAGCTCGCCCCGCCCGTCGCCTGCCCGACGCGAGTCGGCACGGTGGCCGGCTACTTCATCGAGAAGTTCGGATTTGACAAGGAAGTACCGGTGTTCGCCTTCACGGGCGACAACCCGAGCAGCTTGATCGGCATGGGCGCCAGCGAGCCCGGCACCATGGTCGTGAGCCTCGGCACGAGTGATACGGTGTTCGCGGCAATGCGCGAGCCGTTCACCGATCCGCGCGGCTACGGTCACGTGTTCGGCAACCCGGCGGGTGGTTTCATGAGCCTGATCTGCTTTACCAACGGGTCGCTGGCGCGCGAGGCGGTCGCGAAGGACGCAGGGCTCGACTGGCGTGGCTTCGAGCGCGCGATCCTGGAAGAGACAGTGCCGGGCAACGAAGGCAACTTCATGTTGCCGTATTTCACGCCGGAAACCACGCCGCGCCTGCTCCATCCCGAGGCGCGCCGATTCGGCTCCGCCGACTTCGTCCAGAACGAGCGTCCGGAGCTCGCGGCGCGCGCGATCGTGGAAGCCCAGGCGCTCAGCATGAAGCGCCACTCCGACTGGATTGGCGTCAAGCCCGAGCGAATCCTGGTTACCGGCGGCGCTGCGCAGAATCGCGGCATTCTGCAAGTGCTCGCGGACGTGTTCCAGGCGAAGATTCAGACTCTGAGCGTCGGCAACTCGTCCGCGCTCGGCGGCGCGCTCAGAGCCGCGCAGGCCGCCACCGGGAAGCCGTGGTCGGAGCTCTTCGCCGCCTTTGCCGCTCCCGACGACGTCGTGCTGAAGCCGAACCCCGACGCGGCGCGAGCCTACGAAAAGCTCGAGCCGCGCTTCGTCGCCGAGCTTTCGCGCCTCGCCTGAGCGCACGGCTCCGCCCGGCTCGCCTGCGTCAGGGTCCGTCGTTCTTGCAGCGCCGCGGCAAGGTGCCTTTGGACGGATAGAAGCGCATGAAACTGCCGCGCACCTTCAAGGTGACCGCGCACCTCCTGCTCTCGAGCTCTTGCGCCTCGCTCGGCGGGAGCTCGGGGACCGCGGGAATGTAGCGGAACCTTTCGCTGATGGCCGCGGTATTCCGATTGTAGGAAAACCAGGGCAAGGACCCGTCCGGAGCCAGCAGGAGCTCGTCCCGGATGAAGCCCTTGAAAGTCCAGTGAAGGCCGCGCGGTTTCGCCGTGCGACGGCTGCGCGAAGCGACCTCCGCGATGATCGGCAGCTTGCGCGCGTAGGCGTCGTTGAGCAGCACGTAAGCTCGATTCATGTCCTCGGTCGGGTGCTCGCGTCCGCCTTTTTCGTGCCATACCTTGAGCCCCACCACTCCGATCAGGAGCGCCGCTGTATTCCACTGTAGCGTGGGCGCCAACGACTCACCGGCCGCCGCCCGCAACTTCGGCGCCAGGCTCGAAGCCCATGCCCCCGCCTTGCGCCCGACGTCGGCAAGCACGACGCTCAACGCGACGATCACCGGCGGAATCGCGAAGTAGAGATAGCGGTCGTTGTTGATGGTAAAAACGCGAATCGGATCGAAGCCGCGCAGCAGGAACGTCATGAAGAGAAGCCCGCTCGCCGGCATCAGCACGAGCGCCTTTTCCTTCACGCTCGTCCGCCACGCGAGGATGATGGGACCTACGAAAAAGAAAGGGTAGAAGACCAGCTTCACCGAGTCCCTGGCCCCCGTGAAACGTTCGAACAAGTACCAGAAATCCTTGGGACGCCCCGGACCGTCGAGGTGCGAGTGGAAGATCACGTCGAGCCGGCCCCAGAATTTGGTGAAGACCGCGTACAGACTCGTTTCCACCAGGAAGAGCCCCAGCAAAATGGCGGCGAATAGCAGCACGTCCTTGAAGCGCCGGTGCCCGAGCCACATCGCGAGCGCGACGCCCGGTAGCATGAAGACGTCCTGGATCTTCGCGAGGTACGCGAGGAACATCGCGACCGAGCAGGCAATCAGCCAGCGCCTGCGCGTGGCCACCGGTGCGCCGACGTACCCGAGCAGGCACACGAGCCCCGCCATCGTGTAGAGGCACTCGAAGATCTCCGGTCTGAGCTGCGACGTCGCTCTCGCCAGAGGGTCGCACTCGAGCACCAGGAGTGCGGCGATCACGCCCGCCGCCTTGCCCGAAGCTTGACGCCCGGCAACGTACGCCAGGAGCGTCACCAGGTTCGAGGCGATCAGCGGAGGCAGGTAGTAGCAATTCGGATGAATGCCGAAGATCTTCTGAACCGGCCAGGTGATGAAGTGAATGCCGAAACGGCCGGTGTGATGGTTCAGGTCCCAGGTGGCGAAATGGGTCTCGTGGGCCCACTGGCGAACGAAGTACCAGTTGTCGAGGGGGTCGCCGCCGTTCTCGATCGGGTCGAGCGTCAGCCAGCGGCTGAACACCGACACCACGCCGAGCGCCGCGAGCAAGAGGACGTCCGAGCCGTAACGATCCCAGAGGCTCTTGAACGCCCCGAATCCCTGGAGCGCGATGCGCCTGAAATCCCTCACCGGGCTACCCTCTCGTCGCTCTCAAGTGATCGGTCGCGAGATCACGCACGCATTGATGCCGCCCACACCCATGCTGAGCTTGCCGACGACGCCGCGCGGAAAGTCCACGGGACGATCGAAAACGAGCTCTTGCTTCAGCTGGCGAATGGTCTGATTGAGCTCGCTCTCCTCGAGCAGCGTCGCGAAGAGCCTGCCGCGCTCGTAGCCCAGGTACTGCGCCGTGAGCTCCCAGCCACCGCCGACGCCCATGCCGTGACCGAACGTCCCCTTGCGAGCGGTGACGAGCACGGTCGGCGGCAGCATGCCGCTCAGATTGTCCATCTCCTGGAAATCTCCCGGCGTCGCCGTGGCGTGAAGATCCCAGGACGCGATCTGTGCCGCGTCGACGCCCGCTCGATCGAGCGCGCTCTTGATCGCCTGGCGCGGACCTTCCTTCGAAGGCGTAATGATGTGGTCGGCGTCGGCACTGACGCCGACGCTCAGCGGCTCCATTCCGAGCGGCTTCATTCCGCGCGCCCGGCAATACTCGAGGTCGCCGAGGACCCAAATGGCGGAGCCGCCGGAGACGTGGGTCCCCTTGAGCCCGGAAAGGGGCTTGCTCAGCGCCCCGTCGGCCGACAGCACGCGCGCCGAATAGAAGGCGCCCACGGTTATCGGGTGCGGTGACGGGTCCGCAGCGCCCAGGACGACGAGCTTTGCCTGGCCGCGCTCGATGGCGTCGAGCGCCAGCTTGAGCGCCACACTGAAGGTCGAGCAGGCCGCCACGGGCGAATAGCAAAGGCCGGTGATCTTACCGAGCATCGAAATCTGCGAGGCGGGCGTGTTCGCGATGTTCCACAGGACGTTGGCGCTCACCTGACTCCACGGCGGTTCGGGAGCTCCGCTCTTCTGGGCGAGCGCCGAGAGCCGGCGGCGTTTCTCGCGGATGACCTTGAGCTTGCCCGACTCCACTTCCCCTTCGACGGCGAGCCCCTCGATGGCGCGAAGCTCGGCGAGGTAGCTCACGAGCGCGTCGGAACGCTGGGCCCAGAATTCGTTCCAGGCATCTTCGTGCTCTTCGCGTTCATCGGCGGGGACCGAATCCGGGGCCGGCGGCACGCCGTCCGGCGCGGTGCACTCGCCCGCGAGATAGTTGCGCAATGCCGCGTTGTTCGCGGGGCGCGCCCAGAACCGATTCCAGGCTCGTTGAGCGCGCTCATAGCGCCGGCAAGCGTCGTAGATCGTCGGCAGTGAACCGAGCGCCGTTCCCACATACACGTGCGCCTCGCCTCTCAGCGCCTGAAGCTCCTGCTCCAAGCCCGGGTTTTGCCCGAGTGCCTGGATGAACGCCCCGACGGCGTAGAGCGTCGTCCGGTCCATTTTTTCGACGAGCTGGCTGTAACGCGACGGGGCAAAACGCTGTTCGATCCAGGGCCGGTAAACGGAAAAGTCGAACTTTGGACGCCCCACCAGGAAATTGTCGGGCCCAAAGCCGTTGAACGGCTCGAGCCAGCTCTCCCCCTTGTCCAGGTTATCGGCGAACTCGTCGATGTTCGCGCAGCGCGGCGCCACGACCCCCCAGCCAAAAACCGCAGCTCTCTTCATCATTCGCCTCGGGTCGCGCACTTTACGTCGCCCTGAGAAGCCGTCAACTCGCCTCTTCGGCGGTCGCGGCGGCGATCCGGTGCCAGGGACTGCCGCCGCGGCGCGAAGGTCCTCCGAGGGGGCGAACGGGTGGCTCGTTCTCCGGAGCTCCGCTACCCTCGCGGGCCCGTGACGGCTCCCGAACGGACCCTGTATCGCACTTTGAAGCGCACGACGCGCCGCTACGGCCTGCTCGCGCCGGGCGATCGCGTGCTCGTGGCGCTCAGCGGCGGCAAGGACAGCTACACGCTGCTCGAGCTCTTGCACCGGCTCAAGCGCGAGCTCGTGTTTCGCGTCGAGCTCGTGGCCGTGCACCTCGATCAGCGTCAGCCCGGCTACGACGGCCGCCCGCTCGTAGCGTGGCTCGACGAGCGCGGCTACCCCTACGAAATCCTTTCCGAAGACACCTACTCCGTCGTCACCGAGCGGCTCGACGAGCGCAGCACCTACTGTTCGCTGTGTTCCCGGCTCCGCCGCGGTATCTTGTACACGGCGGCGGAACGCCTGGGGTGCAACAAGCTCGCGCTTGGCCACCACCGCGACGACGCGCTCGAAACCCTTTTGATGAACCTGCTCTACGCCGGCAAGCTGCAAGCCATGCCGGCTA
>DASWGX010000720.1:0-9140 GCA_036393455.1 Polyangiaceae bacterium | reverse complement strand
CGTGGCCGCATAGTCGAGGCTGGGGCTACTACCCGAGCGGAGGCGTCGGCCTGGTGCTGGTGATTCTTCTGCTCTTCGTCGTTCTGAACGGCGGCATCTAGGCCAGCGCCGCTTCGAAGCCGAAACGCCGGGTCGAGTTCGTGCGGCGATGGACGAATCGACATCATTTGTGAGCAGAGCACGAGCCTGGTGCGGTTCGCGCTGTTCATCAGACGGTAGCGCGGGCGGGCGCGCAGCCGCGTGCCGGGCGCGGCGGACGGCAGCGCCCCTGCCCGAGCCGGTGGTTACGCGCGCTCGCGCTCACGCTTCGCCGTCAGCTACATTGCGGACTCCTAGCCCACCACCCCCGCGAGCGGACCGGAGCTCGGTTCGATGCCGAAGCCGGCGGCGGGGTGGCCGAAGCCGTTGAGCACGGAGGTGTGCAGTCGGTGGACGCTCTGGGTGCTCGGGAGCTGCAAGAACTGTCCGGTCTGAAAGCCCATGTTCCGGCCGCCGGCGAGCAGGTACTGCATATCGCGAGGGTTGTGGCTGTGGTTGGTACCGCTTTCGACGCCCCAGATGACGAGGGTATTGTCGAGCATGGAGCCGTCGCCTTCGGTGATTTCGGACAGGCGCCGCGTGAGGTAGGCGATGTGGCTGCCCCAGTACCTGCTGAACTCGATGAAAGCCTGGCGCGTGGTCATAGTCTGACCGCGGACGGAGACGGAGTCGTTCGTGCGGCTGACGTGGGCGACGTCGTCGTGCCAGCTGCCGCTGAAGCCGAGCAGACCGTTGTGGTGTCCGCCCGAGAAGCTGAACGACAGGCTCGCGATGCGGGTACGGTCGCAGGTGAAGGCGTTGACGATGAGGTCGGCCTGGATGCGCGCCCACTCGGTGAGCGCGGTTTCGTTGGTAAGGTCGCGGCTGCTGAACGAGCGCGTGGCCACCTCTTCGCACGTGCCGCCGACGGTGACGGGGCCTCCGTCGCCTCCGGGCGCCGCCGTGATGCGCGCGCGCAACTCTTCGAGGGAGGTGACGTGGAGCTCGAGCTTTTCTCGTTCTTCCTGACCTAGAAAGCGCTGAATCTCGCGGAGCTCCTCCACGTTGACATCGAGCTGGCGCTGCTCCACGGCGACCTCGCGCTCGGCAGCGGGGTCGCTCGGATCCGGGGGATCGGGAGGCTCCTGTGTGCCGCCGAAGGTGACGCCGTCGAAGATGTCGTCGAAGGCCCGCTGCGGGTTGATCTCGTTGATGATGGGCTGGCCCGAGCCCGTGTAGCAGATGATGTGGCGCGCATCGGTGCGACCGTCGTCGGCCCCGAGGTGGATGCTGGGCCGCGCGGTGCCGCCGCGAATGTCGGTGTCCCGGAGCAGCACCTGATCGATGGAGGGGCCCGCGGCGTATTCGTTCGAGCCCTGCGCGACCCAGCGGGCGCCGGTGAAAAGCTGGACGATGCCCGCGACGTGGTGGTTGTCGTAGGTCCAGCTGTGGTCGAGCTGGCGAATGAACATGAGGTGCTGCTCGAGCCCGCGGAAGTCTTCGAGCGGCCCCTGGAGGGTGAAACCGAGCTCGCCGCCGGCGGTCGGCCACCATTCGGGCGGATTGGAGTCGGGTGTGAAGGCGAGCACCAGGCGTTTGGGGTTCGCGGCCTGGGCCTGGAGCTTGCGCTGGCGCAGCAAGGGCAAAAGGAGCAAGGCTCCCAGGGAGGACTTCAAGATCCTCCGTCGCGACATCAGGTTTCGGGGCATCGTCTATCCGTGGCTCGTGGTCAGGAGGTAAGGGGCCGTTCTCAGGGCCTTCGCTATTGCCGAACGCGTTGGAAGCCGCTCGAGCTGACGAGCGCCGCCACGAGCGGTCGGAGCTCGGTTACGGCTCCCGCCGCCGTGCGGGCCTCGATGACCGGTGCGACGCCTCGAGAGGGCTCCGTCCGGCCGTAGTAGAAACGGTAGGCTTGGCGAGCCATGCATTCGGCGGCCCACCGGCTCTCCCCAAGCGCCTCGGCGAGCTCGACGGAGCCGGTGACCGGCCGGTCCACGTCGGTCTCCACCAGAGCACCCGCGGTGTCGAGCGCGATGCCGTTTTCGTGGGTGCGGAAGCGGCCCGCACCGTCGAACCCTTCCAGGTTGAAGCCAATCGGGTCGATCAGCTGGTGGCAGCTCGCGCACACCGGCTCGCTGGCGTGGAGCTCGTAGAGCTCGCGCGTGGTCTCGGGCTGCGCACGCTCCTGCGTTTCGCTGAGCGGCGGCGGAGAGAAGTCGGGCGGCAGCTGGACGTGCTGGCACAGGATGCGCTCGCGGACGAACAGCCCGCGCATCGTCGGCGACGTCAAGTTCGGTTTGCCGAGATGCGACAGCACGGTGCCGAGAGCGAGGAGTCCGATGCGTTGCTCGGTGCCCGCGGCGGTCGGGTCGCTGCGGTAGAACGCATCCAGGGCAGGCCCGGCCGATGGCACCGGGCTCGTGAGCAGCGCGGTCAGGCTCCCGGTGGCCACACTGCCGCTCTGAGCGAGGAATGCGTCGACCTCCGCCTGCATGGCGGCGCGCACGCTCTCGAACCCCGGAAATGTCTCCTCGAACTTGGTGGCTTCCTCGAAGGCGTCCACTTCCAGCCACTCGGTGAGGAACCGCTTGAGCTGTTCGCCCGCCGTCGGCGACGCGAGGAGGGCGTCGACATGGGTGCGAAGCTGCGCCGGGTCCCGGAGCTCTCCCCGGTCCGCGGCGGACAGCAGCTCCGCGTTGGGCGGCTCTCCAGTGAGGCTGAAGGACGCGAAGGTCGCAAGCTCGTGGTCGGTGAGCTGAAACGCCGGGTTCGCCTCTTCGGCGCGCGCGCCGATCTCTGTCCGGTAGAGGAAATACGGAGACGTGAGCAGCCCGCGCAGCACGGCGCGGAACGGATACGTCGCGTCGTCACCCCCGCTCGCGACGTCGAAGAGGCCGCGAAACCGTTGCACGTCCTCGCTGGCTGCCGGACGTCGGAACGCGCGAGACGCCATCGCGGCGATGAAGGCGTCCGCGCTGGCCGCGTCGAGGGTGCCCGTGGGGCTGAGCGCCTGAAGCGCTGCCACGGTGAGCCCCGCCGTCACCTCTTCCGCGGTCTCCGCGTAATCCTGCGCCAGATCGACCCGCACGAGCCCGACGTCGGCGTGGTTCTTGTACTCACCGTTGTCGAGCTCGAGCGCAAAAGCCGAGACGTCGACGCTCGCGCCGAGCACCTGCCTGACGGCGCGAGCGTACTGCTCGTGCGTCAGGAGCCAGGCCCGCGCCGGGATTGCCGCGGGGTCGGCGACCGGCTCGGTGAACGGCCGCGAGATGACGTTGCCGTCCTCGTCCACGACAGGTCCCCCGCCTCCGGTGCCGCCACCGCTCCCGTTGCCACCGGTGCCGGTGGCTTGGCCGCTACTGCCGGTTGGGGCCGACCCTCCGCCAGGCTGCTCGCCGAGATCGGTGACACAGCCGGCGGTGAGACCGAGCAGGGCCAGAGCGGCACCCCCCAAACCTTTGCACCTCATGGATTCTCCTGGGCTCGAGACGGATCGACGCAGATCGCTTCAGTTATCATGCGGCGCGCGCATCGATTCGATCCCGCCCCGCTACGGTATTCTCCTTCGGCGACGTCAAGATACCGTGATACGGAAATAATCCGTCTCAGCTGCGTTGCGGGCGGCGCTCCGAGCCTTTTCACTGATGGCCGCGGTGTCAGCGGAAATGGTCCCCCCCTGTCAGCGGACTCCCCAGGGTTCGCGTCTCGAGCTCAACCCGGCCAAAATAGGAACGCGAGGGCGGCGGTGAGCACCACCGGAACCACGATCCACAGTGCGGAGACGATTGGGGATTCGGAATACAGACTATCGCCGAGCGTAACGCCCGTCTTGGACCGCGGCTCGCGGTCCTTCTTCGTCGAGGTCATGACATCGTCCTTTCAAAAGCAATGAGAGCCCCCGGGGCAGGGCGCTACCGCGCACCGGCCAGTTCGAGCCTTCGGGCCACGCTCGCATACACGTCCGCAGCGCAGCCTCGATGAGGCGCGCAGGTTCGAACGACTCGCGTCGCGAGGAGCTTAGCCGCGCGGCGGTGCGCGGGCCCGATTGGTGTCGGAAAGCGGGCGCGACGGCGGTGTCGCGGGCGCGGCGCCGGCGGGTCGAACAGCCGCGAAACTCGCGAGGTGGAGCCCTGAAACGAATGCAGTGCCGACGGTAAAGCCGGAATTGTCTCGCGGCGCCGCGCCGGCTTCGACGGGCGAGCGCGCGGCGCAGACGGCGGCCTCCGGAAAATCGAGCGCGGGCCCCAGCGCGAGCTGCTCGGCGCGCTGGCGATGCCCGAGCTCCGTAACCTGAAGGGCCAGACCCTCCGAGCCGGCGCCGGCGGCGGCGTGCGGAATGCAGCTCGACGTGCAACCCGCCAGGAATACCAGCAACGCGCCCAACAAGAAGACGAGCCGCGGCGAAACCATTCGGAAGACTATGCGCTCACTCGAAGGCCTTGGCAAGCTGGCGCACGTCGAACTAAAGGACCGCACACTTGGAGGCATGGCGCCTACCGGAAACGAATGGCACCGGACGACGAATGGCGCCTGTCGAGCGACGATGGTACACACGCGACACTGGAAGGTGTCCCAATGGGTGCACTGAGTCCCATACACTGGTTGATCGTTTTGGCCGTCATCGTGCTCCTGTTCGGCGCGTCGCGCCTTGCAAACGTCGGCAAGGGCCTCGGCGAAGGCATTCGCTCGTTCAAGAAAGGCATCTCCGAGGACGCGCCGGACGACACCGACGCCAACGCTGGCGCCAAGCCGTCGAGCACCGGCGCCGCGCGCAAAAACTCCGACGAGACGCGCGGCTGAACCGCGAAAAGCGGCGCCGCAACCCCAGAAATTGCGCGCTCCGGCGCGCGGTCGATCGAGTAGAATCCGCCCCCGTGCTCATCGAGTGCTTCAACTGCGGCGCCCCGCTCGACGTCAAAGTGGGGCAGAGCCTCGCCAAGTGCCGCTACTGCGACAGGCCCAATCGCATCCAGCAGGCGCGCACCCTGGCTCAGCAGACGCCGCAGGGCTGGCGCCCGCCTCCGGTGTGGGTTCCGCCCCAGCACGTTCCGCAGCAGTCTCAGCCGCTCAAGTACCACGCCGGGCCGCGCCTCGCGCGCATCCTGATCCCGATCGTGATCGCTTCCACGCTGGTTCCGCTCGCCATCTCGCTGTTCGGGATGTTCGCGCACAGCATCTTCAGCCAGGCCACGACACAGTCCCAAGTCCTGCGCGGCATCGCGTCGGCGGCGGGCGTCTTGAACGCCGGCGTCCAGGGCGGGCGCGAGAGCTCGCCGGGCAACGGAGGCTACACACCCCTCGGCGAGCACATGCAGTGGAACAGTCGCAGCGCGCCCGAGGCGCTCGACATCGACGGCGACGACGTCGAAGACTTCGTCGGCCTCTACCAAGTGCTGGACAGCAGCAAACAAGAGGTCTTTCTCGGCGGCTTCAAGGGCAAGCAGATAGAGCGAGCGTGGAAGGTCGGCCCGCTTTCGGACATGGCCGGCTCCCAGCACGTCCGCTTCGCCGTGACCGGCGACCGCGTGGCCGTCTCCGACGTCGATTCCGTCATCCACGTCGTGTCGGCCAAGGACGGCACAGAGCTCAGGGCGCTCAAGCTCAGCGACCGCGCCGAGCAACTCTGCGCCAACCCGTCGGCGCCGGGACAGATCTGGATCGCTCAGGTCGACAAGCAGACGCTGATGGCGGACATGGCCTCGGGCAAGACGAGCCCGGCGCGGCGCCCTGACTGGTGCCCCGACAAGCCCGAGCTCATAGGCAACAGCGAATGCTGGAGCCTGGTTCTATCGACGTCGTTGTTTCGCGTCTCACAATGCCTCTCGCCAAAAAAGCTCGGCAAAGTGGCGGGCTTCAAGGCCGAGTACGCCCTCTCCTTCGGAAACCAGCTCGTGGCGGTGGGCAACAAGGACCCGGGCACGCGCATCCCGATGATCGCCGGGTACGCCTCGGCGCAAGGCGCCGCGCTGTGGTCGCGCCCGCTCGTGGAATCGGGGGAGCCGGCGGAGGAGCAAGCGCCGAAGACGACCGAGCTCGTCGACGGGCGGCTGCTCGTCCAGTACGACCTGCGCGGCGGAGGCGGGCGGCTTCAGGCTGCCGACGCGTCCAACGGCAAGGTGCTCTGGGACGTCGAAGTGCCGCGCTCGGACAGCGGCTCGGAGGCGAGCTTGATGCGCGTGACGAAAACGCGCGTCTACCTGCCGCACTGGACCTGGCTCGACATCTTCGACGTCAAGACGGGCCAAGAAGTGGCGACCGTCGGCATCTGGTGAGCGCGGCCCGTTAGGCGAGGGCGGCCCCGAGGCTGCGGGCGCGCGGGCGGCGCGAAACGATGTTCCGCGCCACGGTTCACAGCCCGGCTCACCAGTCGCGCAGATAGTGGCAGGTGTAACCGCCGGGATTCTTCTGCAAGTAGTCCTGGTGGTACTCCTCAGCCTGCACGAATACCTTGAGCGGTACGATCTCGGTCACGATCCCTTCCTCGAACTTACCGCTCTCGCCCAGGCGCGTCTTGACGCGTTCGGCCGCGCGCTTCTGCGCCTCGGTCGTATAAAAAATGGCGGACCGGTACTGCGTACCGACGTCGTTGCCCTGGCGGTTCAAGCTGGTCGGGTCGTGCATGCGGAAGAACCATTTCGCGAGCAGATCCTCGAACGACAGCTTGGCCGGGTCGAACACGACGCGCACCGATTCGGCGTGCCCGGTCTCCCCCGTGCTGACCTGGCGGTAAGTAACACCGTCCGCATCGCCTCCGGCGTAACCGACCTTCGTCTCGACCACGCCGGGCACCGAGCGCAGGATTTCTTCCATGCCCCAGAAACAGCCGCCCGCGAGGACCGCCGTCTCGAGCTTTTCAGCGGGGGGCTCCTTCGAGACGGCAGCGGCACTCGGTGCGGCGGTCTCCGGCGTCAGGGAAACGGGCCGCGTCTCTTCGCGCCGGCAAGCGGCGCACGCGACGAGCACGGCGATGGCCCACGCCAGCACCCTGGCGCGAAAGAGCCTTCTTGCGACGCATGCCACGACGAGGATTCTAGCGGATCGAGCGTCGCACGGCATCCGCGAGATTTCTCGGCGCGTCGATGATCCTCCCTTTCTCCTTGAAGATCGTCGCCGTATGCGGCCGGCACCGCGCCACGTTTTCTCGTGGTACGGGTACGCGAGCTCGCAAAAGGCACCACGATGGAGTTCGACAACAGCTACGCGCGTCTGCCGGAGCGCTTCTACGCGCGCGTGGCCGCGACCAAGGCGGCAAGCCCGCGCCTCGTGAAGGTCAATCGAGCTCTCGCCGAGCTCCTCGGCGCGGACGTCGAGTTCCTTCAATCGCCCGCGGGAGCCGAGGTGCTTGCCGGCAACGTGGTGCCCGATGGCGCGGAACCGATCTCGCAGGCGTACGCCGGGCATCAGTTCGGCGGCTTCGTGCCGCAACTCGGCGACGGGCGCGCGATTCTCCTCGGGGAGGTCGTCGGCACGGACGGGCAGCGGCGGGATATCCAGCTCAAGGGGGCGGGGCGCACGCCGTTTTCACGAAGGGGCGACGGGCGCGCGGCGCTGGGCCCGGTGCTGCGGGAATACATCGTGAGCGAAGCGATGGCGGCGCTCGGAATCCCGACCACGCGGGCGCTCGCGGCGGTCACGACGGGCGAGCCCGTCATCCGCGAAGAGGTGCTCCCCGGAGCCATTCTCACGCGCGTCGCGGCGAGCCACATTCGCATCGGGACATTTCAGTTCTTCGCGAATCGCGGCGACCGGGAAGCGCTCGGCATCCTCGCCACCCACGCGCTCGCCCGTCACTATCCCGACGCGGCCGGTACGGACAACGAGGCGCTCGCCCTGCTCGAGCGAGTCATCGAAGCCCAGGCGAAACTGGTTGCCCGCTGGCTCGGGGTGGGCTTCGTGCACGGCGTGATGAATACGGACAACACCGCCATCTCGGGCGAAACGATCGACTACGGCCCCTGTGCGTTCCTGGACGAGTACGATCCCGAAAAGAAGTTCAGCTCCATCGACCACGGAGGCCGCTACGCGTTCTCGAACCAGCCGCGCATCGCGCTCTGGAATCTGGCGCGCCTCGCCGAAGCGCTCTTGCCGCTCATCGCCGGCGACCCGGACGATGCCGTCCGTCTCGCGAGCGAACACCTGGATCGCTTCAGCTCGCACTTCGAACGAGCGCACCTCGGCGTGATGCGCGCGAAGCTCGGCCTGGTAGAGCACGAGGAGCACGAGGAGCACGATGCCTCGCTCATCGAAGGCCTGCTCGCGCTCCTCGCCGCCCAGCGCGTCGACTACACGCTCTTCTTCCGCCGCCTCTCTCTGGCCGCCGACCCGTCGTCGGACTCGGGGCTCACGGTGCTCTTCGAAGGGAACGAACGCGCCATCCGCGGGTGGCTGGAGGCGTGGCGACGGCGGCTTGCCCTCGAATCGCAGACGCCGGCGGCGCGCATCTCGGCGATGCGCAGTACCAATCCTGCCTTCATCCCCCGGAACCACCGCGTGGAAGAGGCCATCGGAGCAGCGGTGAGCCGAGGTGACTTCCAACCTTTCGAGACCCTCGTTCACGTACTCGCCACACCGCACGACGATCACCCCGACCACGGCCATCTCGCAGACCCCCCGACCCCGGAAGAGCGCGTGCAGGAGACCTTCTGCGGCACATGACGACCAGCGCATCGCGGCCAAGTCTCTCCGCGCGGCGCCGGCCGGGCTCGGAGTAGGATGAGCGTCATGAAGCTCGCGGAGCTGGGACTCGACCTGTCGTTGCCGGTCCTCTTGGTCCTGTCCCTCGTCGTGGTAACCGTCGCGTGCTGGGCATACAAGCCGCTGTTTTCTGCTTTCTTGCTGATCCCGTTTCGCGTGGGCCAGGGCGAGGTCCATCGCTTGCTCACGGCGGGTTGGGTTCACGCCGACTTGGGGCACTTGTTCTTCAACGGCCTGACTCTGTACCTTTTCGCCGGGCGGGTCGTAACGGCGCTGGGCGAGGCGCGGTTCTTGCTGCTCTATTTCACGTCCGTCGTCGTTGGCTTCGTGCCGACGACGCTTCGGTTTCTGCGGTCTCGCCAGTACAGCTCGCTCGGCGCATCCGGCGCGGTGGCGGCGGTGATGTTCAGCGGCATCCTGCTGTTTCC
>DASWGX010000719.1:0-4178 GCA_036393455.1 Polyangiaceae bacterium | reverse complement strand
CGAAACCGCTCGGGCTTGGAGCTGCGGGTTTCCTGGCGCGGCTCGGCGGCGTGGAGGTCGGCGTCCTTGGATTCGCCTCGACGCAAGCGCGCCGCGAAGTGCCCCCGGGCGAGCTTCGCGTGAGCTTCTACGGCGCGTTCTTCAGGGGCTGTTTTCCGTTTGCGAGCCTGGGAAGCGACGCCGCCCTCGCGGCGTGCGCCCTCGGAGCTCTCGCGGCGCTCCGAGCCGAGGCCCTGGAGTTTCCCTCCAATGCCCCACCCCAAACCCTGCCCTGGTACGCCGCGGGACCCGCGCTGGTCGCCCACGGCTCGATGGGGTTGCCGTGGGGGTGGGAAGCCTCGCTCGGCGCCTTCGCCCCGCTCCGGCGTCAGACGCTGCTCGTCGAAGGTCTCGGCGAGGTCTTCGAGACCCCGCCGCTGGCCATCTGGCTGAGTTTTTCACTGCGCCTCGCGGTTTTTTGAAGGCGATGCGGCCCGAGCCACCACTGGATGGGCGAGAGTTCGTGTCGCCCCCCGACCCATCCCCAAATGCCGCGCTCTCGCCGTCCTTCCGTGAAGTCTACGACGAATTCTTTCCGTTCGTATGGCGCTCACTGCGCCGGCTCGGCGTTCGCGACGCCGACGCCGAGGACACCGCCCAGGAAGTCTTCCTCGTCGTTCACCGCCGCCTTTGCGAGTTCGATGGCCGCGCGAAGCTGTCGACTTGGTTGTTTCGTATCTGCATGCGCGTCGCGAGCGACCATCAGCGCCGCGCCCACGTCCGGCGTGAGGTCAGCGACGCGATGCCCGGAAGCGAGCTCAGCGATCCCGCGCCCGACGCGGAGACCCAGACGGTGAACAAGGACGCCCTGCGCATGCTCGAGGTCGCGCTCTTCAAGATGGACCTGGACGCTCGCGCCGTTTTCGCGCTGTTCGAGCTCGAAGGCATGAGCGGAGCGGACGTGGCCGCGTCGCTCGAGATTCCCATCGGCACCGTGCACTCGCGGCTGCGGCGCGCGCGAGAAGTTTTCTTTCGCACGCTGGCGCGTGCGCGTCGTGAACAAGGCCGTTCGGTCGCTTCGGAGGGAGCATGACCGATCCGCGTCGCTTGCTCGAGCAAGAGCTCGAAGGGGACGCTCGCCGCGCGCTCGAGGCGGACGGCGGCTTCGAAGCGCCGTCCGGCGCCGAGACGGCGGTGTGGCGATCGCTTTCGATGTTGCTGGCGGGTGGCGCCGTGGGCGGCGCGGCATCCGGCGCTACTGCGGCTTCGACGTCGGGCGCTTCGGGGGCTTCGGCGGCCAGCGCCGCTGCGGCGTCGGCGTCGGGTGCGGCAGCGGTCGGAAAGACCGGAGCCGTGGCATCGGGTGTCGGGTCGGCGCTGTCGAGTGCGCCGGCGGCAGGTGCAGGGCTCGTCAAGGCGACATCCCTGTTGGGCATGGTCAAGGCGGCTGGCGTCGGAGCCGGAATCGGAGCGAGCGTGGTCGGCGTGGCGCTCTACCAGAGCGAGCGGAGCGAGACGCCTCCGGTTGCCATGGTGAGCGCGAGCACGAAGGGGGCAGGTGCGGATTTGCCGAGCGCGCCGCGCCGGCGCGCGAGTGAATCGAGCGAAGGTCCCTCGCCCGTCGAAGAAGAGCCGGCGAGCGGCGTGTCCGAAGTGGAGTCCGGCGGCACGGGTTCGCCCGGCACGACGGGGTCGGACTCGGTGCCGGCGCCGATCGGAGGCGAATCGCGCCAGGGAAAGCCGTTCGGGGTAGGGCCGCCGTCGTTGGAAGAACCCGTGAGCGCGGAGAGCGCCATGGTGCTCGAGGCGCGCGCGGCGCTCCGCAGTGGGAACGTGGCGCGTTCGCGGGAGCTCCTCGAGCGGGCGGCTAGCTTGTTTCCGAACGGGGCGCTTTCGCAGGAGCGTGAAGCTCTCTACGTCGAAGCGCTGATTCGAAACGGGGCGGGGGAGCGCGCGCGGCGGTTGGCGGAGTCGTTCGTGGAGCGCTATCCGTCGAGCCCGCACGCGGGTCGGGTTCGCGAGATCGCGGGCCTCGACGCGGAGTCCGCGCCGGACAATCGCTGATCGGGCACGACGATTAGAGCGCCCGGTCGGCGCGTGGCAGACTCGACGGGTGACGTCACCCTTCGAGCAGAGCGTCGGTCGCGCCGCGGCGGCCCTCGAGCAAGCGAAAAAGGCCCGGGGCGAGGCCAGGCTCGTCGAGCTGTCGCTCGACCTCGCCAAGGCGCTGCTCGATGCCAGCACTACCGGAGCCGAAGCGGAAGAACGCGCCCGCGCCGCTCGCCTCGGCGCGCTGATGCGTGACCGAACGGGGCAGGTGTTCGCGACCGCGCTCACCGATCGCGTGCATCGCAGCACGAGCGGCGCCCGCCTCGTCGGCCAGGTGCGCCAGCTGATCGACGCCTTCGGCGTGCCCAAGTCGCTGACGCGCTGGGACAGGTTGGAGCTCCGGGCGCTACAGGCATTCGGGGCCAACGCTCCGGAGCTGACGGCGCGCGCCGTGCGGCGGCGCATCCATGAAGACGCCTCGCCGTACATCGTGCCCGCCGACCCGGCGGCTCTCGACGCCTTCCTCGCGGAGCGCCGCGCTCAGCACGTGCAGGTCAACGTCAACCACCTCGGCGAAGAAGTGCTCGGCAAGGCGGACGAGGCGCGCTACCTCCAAACCTACATTTCGCTCTTGGAGCGACCGGAAGTCGACACCATCAGCGTGAAGCTCTCGTCCATCGACTGCCGATTGGACCTGCTGGCGTGGGAAGAAACGCTGGGCCGCCTCGCGCAGAAGCTCGAGCGCATCTACCGTGCCGCGCGCGACAACAGCGCACGCAGCGACGGTGACGTCCGTCCGAAGCTCGTTTATCTCGACATGGAAAACTATCGAGAGCTCGAGCTCACGTTCGCGCTGTTCGAGCGCGTGCTCGGCGCTCCGGCTTTCCGCGACCTGTCCGCCGGGGTCGTGCTCCAAGCCTATTTGCCGGACTCGTTCGGCTACCAGCAAAGGCTCGTGAAGTGGGCGAGCGAGCGCGTTGCGGCCGGCGGCGCTCCGGTTCGCATGCGACTCGTCAAGGGCGCGAACCTGATGCTCGAGCGCATCGAATCGAGCCTCAAAGGCTGGGAGCTCGCGCCTTACGGCAGCAAACACGAGGTCGACGCGAACTTCAAACGCATGCTGCGGTTCGCGCTCGTGCCGGAGCACGCGCGGGCGGTGCACGTGGGGTTCGGCAGCCACAACCTGTTCGACATCGCCTATGCGCTGGTGCTCCGCGCCGCCGCGGGCCTCGAGCACGAGGTCGAGCCGGAAATGCTGGAAGGCATGGCCGACCCGTTGCGCCGCGTCGTGCAGCGAGTCGCGGGCCGGGTGCTCGTCTACGCGCCCAGCGTCAGCGAACGGGAATTTTCTTCCGCCGTCGCCTACCTGGTGCGCCGATTGGACGAAAATACGTCCGAGGAAAACTTCTTGCGCCGCTCGTTCGCGATGCAAAGCGACGACGAAAGTTTCGAGCACGAGCGGCGGCGGTTCCTCGCCGCCCTTTCCGACGCCGATCGCGTGGGCACCGAATCGCACCGGCGCCAAAATCGGTTGGAGCTCGCCGGCACGCCGCGCCGCGCGCACTTCGCGAACGAACCCGACACGGATTTCAGCCGCGCCGCCAATCGCGCCTGGCTCGCGCAGCACCTCGAGCGGGAGCGCGCGCTCCGTCCGGTGCTCGTCTCGCGCGTCGCGGGCAAGGCGCTGTCAGGACGCGTTCGCGACGGCTTCGATCCGTCGCGCCCGGGCGTGGTGCCCTACACGTACGCGGCGCTCGAAGCCGACGGAGTCCGCCATGCCGTCGAGCACGCGCACGCGAACCGCGCGGAGTGGTCCGCGCTTCCCGCGGAGGAACGGGAAGCGGCGCTCTTGAGCGTGGCCGAGGCGCTGCGCCGCGCGCGCGGCGAGCTCGTCGCGAAGATGGTGCTCGACGCCGGAAAGCGCGCGCTCGAAGCCGACGCCGAGGTTTCCGAAGCCATCGACTTCGCCGAGTATTACGCGCGGCAGCACGCGCGGCTCCGGGAGCGCTTCGAGCTCGCGCCGAAGGGGCTCGTCGTGGTGACGCCTCCGTGGAATTTCCCGCTGGCCATCGGCCTCGGCAATGCGCTCGCCGCGTTGGTGGCGGGCAACGTCGTTTTGCTGAAGCCGCCGCCGGAGACGCTGCTCGTGC
>DASWGX010000718.1:0-5568 GCA_036393455.1 Polyangiaceae bacterium | reverse complement strand
CCACGTAACTTCTACGTCACCACGGCGGCAGCCAGCTACCTGCGCCGTTGAGCTCGATTCATGAGGAAGAACCTCCGCCCCGAACGCCGTTGTCGCGCCCCATCGGCGCTTCGCTGGCTCGCGCTCGGCGCGGCCGCCCTGTGGCTGTCGGCCCCGCGCCCCGCGGCCGCCACCGTGATCGAGCGAGTCGTGGCGGTGATCGAGGACCGAGCGGTGCTCTTGACGGATCTCAAAGCGCGAGCCCGCCCTTACTTGTTACGAATCTACCAGGAAGTACCGACCGGCGCCCAGCGCGCCGCCGCCGTGAGCCAGGTGTACCGAGCGGTGCTGGAGCGCATGGTGGACGAAGAGCTGCAGTCACGAGCGGCGAACCAGGCACAGCTCACCGTGACGGCGCAGGAAGTCGATCAGGCGCTGGCCCGCGTCGCGCAGCAAAACGAGCTCGCGGTGACGGACATCATCGCCGAAGCGCGCGCGAGCGGCCTCAGCGAAAAGGATTACAGAAACGAGCTTCGTCATCAGCTGCTGGAAGCGAAGCTCTTGAACCTGCGCTTGCAGGGGCGCGTTCGCGTCAGTGAGGAAGACGTCAAAGACCTGTATCGCGAGCTCGAGCGGCAGCAGCGTTCGAAGCTTCCTTTTCAGATTGCAAAGGTCGTGATCGCCGTGCCGAAGGGCGCGAACGAGTCCGAGCGGCGCCTGAAAATGGACTTGGCCAACAGCGTCACGGCGCAGGCTCGCCGCGGGGTGGACTTCGAGGAGCTCGCCCGGCGCTATTCCGAGGACGCAGCTTCGAGCAAATCGGGCGGTCTGATGGCGCGCAGCGTACCCGGTCAGCTCGCGCCTGCCGTCGATCGCGTGGCGCTGACGCTCGACGTGGGAGAGGTCTCGGCGCCGCTGCGCGTGGACGACCAATTGGTGATCGTCAAGGTCGTCGCACGAGACCCGTCCTCGCTCCCGGAGCTCGAAGAAGCTCGCGATCAGCTCTTCCAACGCGTCTACATGGAAAAAATGGAGAAGGCGCGCCGGCACTGGCTCGAGTCGCTGCGTCGCCGCACGCACGTCGAAATCCGCCTCTAGCCGCGGCTGGCGTCCGGCCCGGCGCGCCGGCTGGCTCGGGCCGGCGCAGTCACGTGGATTCGCGTAACGGGGGACGCCCGCACCGTCTGCCAGAATGTCATCGCAGCGCCCGTGGCCGACACAAGCTGGCGCACGCGGATTCCTTCCCGTGGAGAATTTCGGCGTTTGCGCCCTGGCACGCGTCGTGCTGAATAGGCGACCAGCATGGCTCGGAGGCACCGTGACCGCTCGCGCCGGAGCTTGCCGCTGGCAGCGGCGCTGCCCGTCGTTCTCGGCTTTTTGTCCGCGTCGCCCGCCGCCGCTCAAACGATCACGCTCGGCAGCGTGACCCGGGCAAATCCTCGGCCGAGCACCGAGGATCCGAACTCCATCAACCTCACGGATTGCCAGAACGACGAACCCATCACATTCCCTCTCAGCCTGTCGAACTTCGCGGATCACCAGATAGAGTTTTGGGTGAGCAACACCGCCAACTGCGCGGACCGGTCGGTCCGCCTCGAGCAGCAAGATCCGGCGCGCTGCACGGAAATCAGGACCGCTGTCACTCCCGAGGAAGACACGCCCCAGTACACGTTCACCGCGCCGGAGATCCTCGCCGGGGAGCTCGGCGGTGGCGCCTGCGAGGACTTCGACGGGTCGGCGTCCAAGACGCCGCTCCGCTTCCATTTCTTGCTCATCGACGATCCGGACGAAGACACCTCGCCGTCGGCGGTATGGGAGTCGGACTTCGACCTGCTCGGGCCGTCTCCTCCCACGGACCTGCGCGGAGGCGGCGGGGAAGAGCGCGTCATCGTCGAGTTTACGCCGAGCAGCGCAACGGGCGTGAACGGCTACAAGGCTTTTTGCGGTCCCGCCCTCGGCGCAGACGAGGACAACTGCGAGGCCGAGGGTCTCACGCCGGGAGAGATTCCGGACCCGGAGCTCGAGTGCAGCGACATCGTGACCGGCGGAACGTCGAACGAAGCCGTAGCCGATGACCTCGCGAACGGGACGCGCTACGCCGTCGGCGTCGCGGCGGTCGACGATCTCGGCAACGTCGGCCCTCTGTCGGCAAACGTCGTCTGCGCCACGCCGCAGCCCTCCGACGGGTTCTATGAACTTTATCGAGCCTCCGGCGGCCAGGGCGGCGGGGGGCTCTGCGCTTTCAGAGCGCCTGCCAAGAGCGCCGTCAGCGCGTGGCTCATGCTGCTCGCCGTGAGTGTGCTCGTGTGCCGCAAGCGGCGCACGAGGAGCACGTCTTCCAGCGCGAGGCCCGGCGCGTGACGCGGGTCCGGCGCCGTGTCTCCGCCGCGGCGGTCGTTTGCGCCGCCATGCTCGGCGCGGCGGAGTCCGCCGCGCAGGGCGTAGACGAGCTCGGGCCGTATGCCGACTACCGAGGGACGGAGCGCGAAACGCCGCAGGACATGGCGGTCGAGCTCAGGTTCGGGCGCTACCGGCCCAACGTCGACTCGGAGTTCGGCGGGACCGGCCCGTACCAGACGATCTTCGGAACCGACGTTCGCTATCAGTTCGGCTTCGAGGTGGACTGGCAGCTGTTGCGCATTCCCAGGTTCGGAACCTTCGGCCCCGGGCTGGGGGTCGAGGTGACGCGCTCCAAGGGCAGGGCCCTGTTGAGCGACGGCTCGGGCGAGCGGAGCGCGCAGGACAGCACGCTGTGGGTCGCGCCGCTCTACGTCGTTGGGGTGCTGCGCGCGGACGTCGTGGCGCGCGAGACGTTCGTGCCGCTCGTTCCGTACGCCAAGGCGGGCGTCGGCTACGCCTTGTGGTGGAGCAGCGACGGCGACGGCCTCGCGGAGGCGAGCGGCAGTAAAGCCTTGGGAACGTCGTTCGGCTATCAGTTCGCCCTTGGCGTCATGCTGCTCTTGGACTTCATCGACGAAGCCGACGCGAAAGCGATGGATCATGCCACGGGCGTGAACAACTCGTACTTGTTCATCGAGTGGTACGTGAGCGACCTCGGCGCCGGCGACCAGATGCAGGTCGGCACGAACACTTGGGCGGCCGGGCTGGCTTTCGAGTTTTGAGTCGGAAAACGGAGACTTCGACGATTCGCGGTGCCACGGCGGCATTCTGACCTAGCGTGCTCGAAGGGGAGCGGTTAAAACGGCGCCGCGCGACGCCCGCGGCGCCGGCACCCTCCGATGCGAAGCGACGAAGACTTGATGGTCGCTTACGCGGCCGGCGACCTCTCGGCGTTCCGAGAGCTGTTCGCTCGCTACGCGCCGATCCTGCTGCGCCTCTTGCTGCGCGACCTCCGCGTTCGAGAAGAGGCGCAAGACCTGTTGCAACAAGTCTTCTTGCAGCTTCATCGAGCGCGCAGAGACTATGATCCCGATCGGCGGGTAAAGCCCTGGCTCTACACGATTGCCCTCAATCTCAAGCGCGAATACTTCCGATTCCAGAAGCGGCGGCCCACGACATCCCTGGAAGACACGGTGAGGGCGGAACCGGTCGACACGAGCTTCGACCCGGAACGCGCCGACGAAGCGCGTCGAGTTCGCCGAGCGCTCGGCACGCTCCCGCCCGAGCAAAGGGAAGTGATCGAGCTTCACTGGTTCGAAGGGCTGTCATTTCCGGAGGTTGCCGAGTGCCTCGGCATCACGGTGAGCGCCGCCAAGGTGCGAGCCCATCGCGGCTACTTGCGCCTGCGGGGGCGCCTGGACAAGGCGGACATTCCGCGATGACCGACGGCGTAACCGGCAGCGCGGTTGCCGCATACTTCGAGGGCTAGAAAATGGCCGATTACCGAGACATCGCCGACTGCCGAGACATCGAGGGCGCGCTGGAGCGCGGCTTGCCGCTGGACGGAGCGGGTGTCCCCGAGCACCTCTCGATGTGCGAGACCTGCGGCGCACTGGCTCGGGACGGTGGCGCCCTGGCGCGCGCCCTGTCCGCGGCCGCGCCGCAGGTAGCCGCGCCATCGGGCGCAGGTGGTGATTCCCGGATGGGTCTCGACGCCGGCTTCGCGGCTACACTGGAGCAACAGCTCGAGAAAGAGCGCGGGCTTAGGGGGCGGCTCAGGGCGCTACCCACCTGGGCGCGGGTCGCGACAGCAAGTCTGGCCGGTCTGCTGTTGGTATTCTTTCAACCGGCGCGGGAACCCGTGGGGCTGCCGCGTCCGGTGGCTCTGTCCGTCCTCCTCGTCATCATGGTGGCGGCCGTCGCGCTGCTGCTCCGGCCGGTCGCTCGCGCCCCCGTCACGCGCCTCCGTACCGCGGCGGTCGCCGCGGCCGCGCTTGCGGTGCCCTTCCTGCTGGCACTGGGGCTATTCGGGCCTCGACCCGGCTTCAACGCCCATTGGGGCGGCGCAGGGACGGCGGCGGCGTGCTTTCTGTATGGGGCGCTGGTGGCGGCGCCGTTCTTCGTCCTGCTGCGGGCCTTCGATCGGTGGGAGCGCGTGCCGCTGCCGAACGCCGTGCTGTTCGGGGCGGCCACTGGAGTCGTGGCCGGGCTCGTGCTGGAGCTGCACTGCGTGTTGACTCACCCCGCGCACGTCGCGCTTGGTCACGCCACCGTCGGGGTTCTGTGGGCTGCCGCCTACGCCGCTCTGAGCAGCCGGTCGATGTGGCCCGCCTCCCACTGAAGCGCGCGCTCGTACTTGCGAAATTCCCGCTCCCGGCGCGAAAACTCCGGCGGATGCATGACCGTCCTTCCGCCGACGACCACCGGCGGAATCGCGTGGTGCAACATTTCGTGAAATACGATGTACGCAACGAAGTAGCGGGGAACCCAATCCTGATCGAGCACCGGGTGCACGCGGATCAGGCGCTCCAGCGGGCTATAGCTGCCAAGCTTGATGCTCGCGCGGCGGCTGGCCGCGGGTCGCGTGCGCCGGCCCCACGTCGTGAGGACGTCGCCGTGAGCGGCGCCGAAGTAGCGGGCGTTCACGTCTTCCGCGATCGTCGCCAGGTCGTGAGCGCGGCCTTTGGTTCGAACCGGGCGCGTGACGGGCTGCGCCGCGCGGATCCGGTACAGGTTCTGGTCGATGAACTGCCCGATTATCTGGGAAGCGGCGCGATGGCCCTCGAGCACGTACCGAACCAAAGCCTCCAAAACCTTGTCCGGCGCCCCGAGAAACATCATGTGCACGCGGACGCGCAGGGTGCCCCGCGTCAGGTGGTGCGTTACCATGCGGCGCCGGTTGTCCGTCACCGCCAGCTGAACGGGTCCGTCGAAGGCGAGCTCGAAACGCCGCTCGAGCGACTGCCTCACCCCTTCGTGGATGAAAATCTGCGGCCCCTTGGGAAAGAACTCGAGCGGCAGCTGTGTGACGCGCGGGTCCGGGATGCGCACGGCGGTCACCGCCATCCGCGGTGCCGAAGGCCCGCCGCGATGCCGTCGATGGCCGGGGAGCCACGGGAAACTGGTTGCCTTGCTCATCGTCTGGGAAACCCCTCCGTGGGGACTACGGGCCAGGATCCGGGGCGTCAAGGAATCCAGAAAACTCCTTCATTTTCAAATAGATACGGGGAGATGGGGCGCCGCGGGCTC
>DASWGX010000717.1:0-9430 GCA_036393455.1 Polyangiaceae bacterium | reverse complement strand
CAAATGGGACGACCCCGCCGCGAAGACGAGGCCGGAAAAGGGGCTGCTCCAGATCCGTCAGGGGCTCGGGCTCTTCGCGAACCTCCGGCCCGTCAAGAGCTACCCAGACTTGATCACTGCTTCGCCGCTCAAGGAAGAGCGCGTGCGCGACGTGGATCTCATCGTCGTGCGCGAGCTGACTGGCGGGCTCTACTTCGGGCGGCCCCAGTTTCGAGAAAAGACGGCCGGCGGCGAGCGCGCCGTCGACACGCTCGAGTACTCCGACGTCGAGGTGCGCCGCGTCGTGAGGTTGGCGTTCCAGCTCGCCAGGCCGCGGCGGAAGCTCGTGACCAGCGTCGACAAGGCCAACGTGCTGGAAAGCTCGCGCCTGTGGCGCCACGTCGCGACCGAGGTGTCACAGGCTTTTCCGGACGTTCGAATCGAGCACCAGTTGGTGGATTCTTGCGCCATGCGTCTGGTAACGAACCCGAAGAGCTTCGACGTCATGGTCACCGAAAACATGTTCGGAGACATCCTTTCGGACGAAGCCGCGGTGCTGACGGGCTCGCTCGGCATGCTGCCGAGCGCGTCGCTCGGCGAAGGCAGCCTCGGCCTCTACGAACCCATCCACGGCTCCGCGCCGGATATCGCCGGCAAGGGCAGCGCCAATCCGCTCGGGACGATCCTGAGCGCCGCCATGCTGCTCCGGCACAGCCTGGGGCTCGAACGCGAAGCGGCGGCGGTGGAAGCGGCCGTCGAACGAACCCTCGCCGGCGGCGCGCGCACCGCGGATCTCGGAGGCGGCGAGAAGTCGCTCGGCACGGGCGCGATGGGGCAGGCCGTCCTCCGCCAGCTCGATGCGGACTGAACCAGGCGCCTGCTAGGGCCCGCCCGAAATGGGCCAGCCCTCCGCGTCCCAGACGAGCTCGGCGACCCGGAGCGTCTGCGGGTTGTACGCGTGATAGATGTTGTAGGCACGATCGCCCGCGAAGATCACGGCATTGTGCCCGAGGGCGTCCCATTGGCCTCCGGGTCCCACGAGCAGCGTGCCGCCTCCGTCCGGGTACATGGGCGTACCGTCCTTGTCGACGTAGGGCCCGAGCAGGCTTTCGGAACGGCCGACGCGGATGTTGTAAGGAACGCCCCCGGCATCGGTCCAGTTGCCACAGCACTGGTCGAATGAAACGAAGAGATAGTAGTAGCCGCAGCGCCGTACGACGACGGGCGCCTCGATCGCGCGCGGGGCCTGGGGCCGCGCGGCGATATCGTAGAGGTCGCCCATGGTGGTCATGCCGGTGGGGTCGAGTTCTATGGCTTTGATGCCGTCCCAGTGGCTGCCGAAGAACATCCACACCGAGCCGTCGATGTCGACGATGATGTTCGGGTCGATGGCGTTGTAGTTGTCGCTGCCGCTGGTGCAGTGAACCGAGCCGTGATCGGTCCAATTGCCCGAGTCCATCGAGTCACGCGTTGCGTGCCCGATGCACGAATCGTTTTCACCGAAGCTCGAGGCCGAGTAGTAGATGTGATACCGCCCGTTGAAATAGGAAAGATCAGGAGCCCATAGGTCGCGGGCCGCGGGAACCTCCTCTGACACCCAGGGTGTGGTGGAGTTCGAGAAGGCCGCCGACGCGTTGCTCCAGTTTTCGAGGTCGCTCGACGTCCTGCCCGGAAGACCGCCTCCGGTGCGAAACAAATAGAAAGTGCCGTCTTGCTCGATCACGGTTGGGTCGTGCGTGGGGCTGAGGGTGCCGCTGGTGCTCAGCATGCCCGGCGGGTTGGCGGGGTCGTGCACGGCGACGTCGCAACGGTCTCCGGGAATGCCGCCGCCGCCGCCGGTGCCGCCGCCAACGCCCGCCGTCGCCCCGCTCCCGCCGGTCGCCCCCGTGCCTCCCTCGCCCGCGCTGCCGCCCGTTGCTGCGCCGGCCGAACCGCCGGTGCTCCCGCCGGCACCGGTCGTTCCGCCGGGCGGAGCGCCGCCCTGACCCGTCACGCCTTGGTCCGCCCCGCCTGCCGCAACGCCTCCCGTCGCTCCAACCCCGGTCGCGCCGGTTGCGCCCGTGGTTCCACCGCTCCCTGTGCTCTGGGACGCGGGACCGTTGGTTCCGCTACAGCCAAGGGCGACCATGACGATCGTCACGCCGTGAAGGCGCCAGCGCCGAGGTTCGAGAGTCCTGCGCTGGGCTCGTCGCATCCGCAGCCACATGCAGGCGGACTATACCTTGCCTTGGGAAGTTACGCTTCCTTTCTTTGATCGACGAATCTTTAGTCGACGAGCCACTCTGCCTCGAGAAAAATTCACTCGCAGCCGAGCCGCCGAATCGACTGGCCCTTAGCCGCGCCAATGCGGCGGATAGGTCTTGTCGAAGTACGGCAGCGCCTCGATGCGCGCCATCCACGCTCGAGTCCTCGGGCCGCGCGCCGCTGTGAGCCCGAGGTCGGGGTCGCGCAACTCGAAGCGCGCGTGCGTGACGACGAACGGGTAGAGCGTGAAGTCCGCCGCGGAAGGCTCTCCGGCGGCGAAATCTCGCTCGAGCGTCGCTTCGAGCCATTCGAGCTCGAAGCGCAGCGCCTTGGTCGCCTTCTCGATGACCTCGCGATTCCTCGCTTGCGTGTCTTGCTTGAAGAAGAACTCGGCGACGAGCTTCTCGTTCTTCGACCCCATGTGGTGATCTGCCTCGGCAATCAGCCGTCGCACCAGGGCGCGATTGCGAACGTCGCCCGGAAACAACGAGGGACCTTCCGGGAAACGCTCTTCGAGGTACTCGAGGATCGCGCTGGACTCGTAGAGGGAGAAATTACCGTCGGTGATCGCCGGTACTTGGTGGCGAGGATTGACTTTCGAGTATTCCGGGCTCCTGTGCTCTCCCTTGGAGAAGCTCAAGAGCTCGGGCTCGTAGGGCACACGTTTGTGTTCGAGCGCCAGGAACACGCGCCATGAATAGGGAGAGCCGGAGCCGTAGTAGAAGGTGAGACTCATGTTGGTTGCCTCGTGTCGTTCGCGTCTCCGCGCATGATCTTCCCGGCGCATCGAGCGGTCAAGTGCGGCGGGGACGCCGCCTGCGACGCGACCCCTGAAGCAGAGAGCTTCGCGACCCGGGCAGCGTCGGGTCACCCGCGCCGGCGCGCCCGCGCTGCCTCGCGAACGCGCCGGCCGAACGCACGCTGGCGCCGTCGTTGTTCGTGAAGGAGGTACGCGTCGCCGAGCGCGCGCTGCCGCTCCATCTCGCGCCCGAGCTTACGCGCGCTCTGCAACCGTTGTTCCGAAAGTGTGCCCGCCTCGATCGCGGCCCTGACGGCGCAGCCGGGCTCGCCTTCGTGACGGCAATCTCCGAAGCGGCAATCGGCGGCCAGCACCTCGATCTCGGAGAACCCCGATCTGTCGGTGTCGTGGCCGGCGTCGTGCCACAGACCGAGCTCGCGCAGGCCCGGAGTATCGACGAGCAGGCCCGCGCCCGGCAGTTGAAACAGCTCGCGGTGTGTCGTCGTGTGCCGGCCGCGCGCGTCCCAGTCCGGTATCTCGCCGGTCCGTATCTCCAGCGCGACGGAAAGCTCCCGACCCAAGAGCCCGCTCGTCAAGCTCGACTTTCCGACCCCAGAGGAGCCGAGCAAGACGCCGGTCGTGCCGGACGGAAGCCGCGCGCGAAGCTCGGACATGCCGGCGCCGTGAAGGGCGCTCACGGCGATTTGCTTCTCGGGCCTTCGCCGAACCGAGCGCTCTAGAACGCCGTCGCGTCGCGCCTACCCGGCAGCCGCGGCGTCAAGGACCAACGCCGATTCAGGCGCGTGATGGTACGAAAAATGGCGATGCGCCACGTTACCCCGAAGTGGCCGACGCCGTAGCCGCCCAACAATGATGTCACGGCTTGGCGCAACAGCAGGCGGTCGCTCGGGTGCATCATGACTTCGGCGAACTCCGGCAAGTAGAAGCCGGCAACGAAACGTCGATAAGAGCGGAGCGCGCGTTTGAGCCAACGCTCGTAGCCGCGGAAGCGGCGTGCGCTGAACGTTCCGGCAGCGATGTTTCGCTCCGCGGCTGCCGCTGCGCGAAAAGCGCCGGAAAGGCCGAGGTGCACGCCGGTGGAAAACACCGGATCGATGAACGCTGCGGCGTCGCCGACCAGGACCCAGCGATCCCCGGTGAAGCGCCGGCAAACATACGAGTAGTCCGAGACCGTGCGCACCGGTGCCACGCGCTGGGCGCCGCTGAAGCGCCGTTCGAGATAGGGCGTCGCGGCGAGCTTTTTCGTGAGAAAGTCTTCGTCCGGCTTTTCGCCGCCGAGCAGGCGCGAAGGACCCACCAAGCCGACGCTCGTCTTGCCTCCGGCGAGCGGAATCACCCACCACCAACCGCCCGGAACGAGGACGATCGTGATGTCGCCCTCTCGCTCGCCGCTCGCGCGCGAAGCGGCTTCGAAATGCGAGAACACGGCGAAGTGCTGGAGCTTGCGATCCATGCGCCGCAGCCGGAAGCGGCTGGCCAGGAACGCGTTCTGCCCGCTCGCGTCGAGGACCATGCGCGTCGAGAAGGTCGTGGCGTTGCCCCGGTCGTCCCGCACACCGACGCGCACGACGTCGCGGTCGTCGAAGTCGACTTCCGTAACGCGCAGTCCGTGGCGCACGTCGGCGCCGAGCTCGCGGGCATGGTCGATCAAGATCGCGTCGAACTCGGCACGGTCCACCTCGTACGCATGGGGAAAACCGTCGACGACGCCCTCCGCGAACGGGTAGCGTCGCGTGAGCGCGCCGTCCGCGGTGACGAACTCGGCCGCGTACTTTCGGAGGAAGCCCGCCGCCTCGAGCTTCTCTTTCACCCCGAAATCGTGGAGCAGGGGAATCGACGCGGGCAGCAGGGATTCCCCGATATGAAAGCGCGGGAACCGCTCCTTTTCGACGACCAGGACGCGACGCCCGCGCCGCGCCAAGAGCCCGGCCAGCGTGGCTCCCGTAGGCCCTCCGCCGATCACGAGCGCGTCCAAAAGCTCCACGCCGAGGCTTGTGCCACGGCCCGGCGGCGAAAGCCATGCCCCGGGGTTGACCGCGAGTCGACACCACCGAACATCGCCGATGAAAGAGAGCAAGGGGACCGAAGCATGAAGTCCTCGCGCAAGCCCATCCGTCGCGGCGGCGCCCGTTCGAGACGATGGCCGCGCGCCGCGATACGGTCGCGCTGACGCTGCCGATGGGATGGAATAGTTGCGATTCGTTCGACGACGACGTGAGCGAGGCGGAGCGCTACTGCGGCGTCACCACGGCCGTGAATTCTTCGACGGCAAGCCCCTGGGTGCCCGAGCCGTTCCAGATTTCGAAGCCGCCGAAGATGTCGGTCAAAAGCCAGGTGGCCTGAATCTCGCCACTCTGCTGCGTCGAGTCACGGATGAACGTCATCAGGTCGAACGAAGCACCCAGGCTAGGGGTCTGCGCGATGTAGGAAACGACGGGAGCGCTACTGCCGTTGCCGCGCGGACCGACGTACACGTTCCAGTTCTGACCGGCGAGGCTGTTCGCGACGCGCTTGGGAGTGCCGCCGTTCCAGCCGATCGGAACATTGTTAGGTGGCCGGTAGAACCACACCATCAAGAAGCCGGAGACGCCGTCCTCGTACCCGGCGGGCGGCGGGCCATTCGAGAACCAGACGTCGTAGGCGGCGTTGTAGTCACCGTTCATGCGGTTGTAACGGAAGGTGGTGTCGATCCTCGAGATGCTGTTCACGGCTCTCGGCAACATGTCGTTCTCGCTCGTCGCGAACAGGCCTCCCTGGATGTCGCCGTTGGCGCCGATGTAGATCGACGGAAACGAGGCCGGGACGCCGCCACCGGGACTGCCGCCGGTCGGGGCCGTGATCGAGAAACTGTTGCCGCTGTACTGGATGGTCTGGTCGGTCCCCTCCCAGTTGCCCCAGTTGTTGTTCTGGATGATGTAGCTCTTGCCGCCGGCGGACACCTTCACGCGCTGAAAGTCCGCGTCGCGAGAACCGGAGCCGCCGATCGTGCCCATCAGCGGGCCGCCCGTGCCGCCCTCCGGGGCGTCCTCGGGACCGTCGCCCGCGGCGAAGCCGTTGATGCAGTATTCGAACTGCGTCGGCGTGGCCGCGCCGGGCACCAGGAACACGATCGCGGAAATGGGCTCGTTGTTGTAGCCGTTGCCGGTCGTTTGAGCGCCTGGCGTCGTCGCCTCCCAGCACTTCGTATCGAAGTGCTCCCAGAGCGCGTGGATCGGACCTTCCGGCTCGTTGATCGTGTAGCACCAGCGGTTGTTCGCGTCTCTCGCGCCGTCCGGACCCTGAATCTGCACGCGGAGCGGCGCGCCCGTGCTCCTCGAGAAGTTGACTGCGATTCCGGTGCTTGTGAGGTTCACCGCGGGTGGACCGGGCGCATTGACGTCCACGGGTTGGTACGAGCAATCCGCGCCTTGCGCCGGTTCGGCCAGGTTGAAGCCGAGCAACGCGACCGCGTCGTACGAATCGAGCACCGTGGTAGCTGGATCATCGGTGGCGTACACGGTGCCCGAGACGCAGTAGGGACCACCGTTCGGCACGTCGAGGAAGTCGAGCTTGTTGTTGACGGTCTGACTCGTAGAGAGAGCGTCGATGCCGGTCCACGTGCAGCCGTACCAGGTGTCGTACGTCCAATAGCCTGGCGGAATATCGCCCGTCGGCGCGCCGCCCGCGCCGCTGCCACCCGACCCGCTGCTCGTCCCGCCGCTGCCACCCGACCCGCTGCTCGTCCCGCCGCTGCCGCCGGCGCCCGACGCCGCGCCGCCCGTACACGCGCCGCTCACGCAAGTTTGCCCGACGCCGCACGGGTTGCCGCACATGCCGCAGTTGGCGTTGTTGTTCTGGACGTCCGTGCAGACGCCGCCGCAGGGCCGTTGCCCTTGCGCCAGGCAAGTGCAGACACCCGACGTGCAACTCTGGCCGGTTCCGCAAGACGTCTCGCAATTTCCGCAGTGCATGACGTCGGAGTTGAAGTCCACGCACGCCTGTCCGCACGCCGTGAGGCTGGGATCGCACGCCGCGGCGCAGCCGCCGCGATTGCAGAAGAGCTCGGGAGAACAGGCGATGCCGCAGTCGCCACAGTTCGCCGGATTGGACTGAGTGTTGACGCACCCGGTGGCACACGCCGAAAGAGGCGCTACGCACTGACAAGCGCCGGAGGAGCACTGCTGGCCGACCTGGCACGCCGCCCCGCAGGTGCCACAGTTGTTCGGATCGATGCCGAGGTTCGCGCAGCCGACGGCGCCTCCACAGTCTTGAAAGCCGGCGCTGCACATCCCCGGGCCGCCGGAGCCGCTGCCTGTGCCGCTGCCGCTCGCTCCGCCGGTGCCGCCTCCGGTATTGCCACGGCCGGGCGGTGCGGTCGAACAACTCATGGCCACGAGCAGCATGCTGGCGACGGCGAACGACCACCCCGCGGCCTTTCCAAAGAATCCCTTGCGATAAGCTTTCACGGTCTTCGAATCCTAAGCGAGAGGGCCTGATCCATCGAGCTCGTGCGGCTCGTCGAGCGCCGAAGAGCTCCGCGACTCGGGGCAGTCTGCAATCCAGCGCCGGCCTTCGCAAGCTCCTCGGTGACCGCGCCGATCGGAAGCGAAGCTTACGGAATGTTCCAGCAGGGCTGTCGCTCGCGGCGGTTTGCGAGTAAAAAGGGCCGATCTACGTTCGCTCGCGCGTGCGCGTTTGCTGGTGCAAAGTCCCCACGCCCGTGACGGGCCCCATGCATCGCCGCTAATTAGGAACTCTGACCAATGCGCTATGGATACTTCGACGACGACGCCCAGGAGTACGTGATCGAACGCCCGGACACGCCCATGTCCTGGGTCAACTACCTCGGGTCGAGCGAGTACTGCAGCATCGTGTCGAACAACGGCGCGGGCTACTCGTTCCATCGTTCGGCAAAGTCGGGACGGCTGACACGCTTTCGCTTCAACAGCGTGCCCATGGATCGACCGGGCCGCTACGTCTATCTGCGCGACGCCACGGACGGAGACTACTGGTCGATCACCTGGCAACCCGTCGCCAAGCCGCTCGAAAAGATCGACGTGCGCGCGGCACACGGGCTCGGCTATTCGCGCTTCGAAAGCGAGTACCGGGGGATTCGCAGCCGCATGACGGTGTTCGTTCCGCTCGACGATCCGATCGAAGTCTGGGACGTCGAAGTGGAAAACGCGAGCGACCGTACGCGTGAGCTCGACGTGACGGGCTACACCGAATGGTGCTTCTGGGACATGATGCAGGACGCCTTCAACTTCCAATACATTCTCTATACCTGCCGCATGGCGTACGAGGCGGACATCGTCGACTATTCCATTCGCCTCTGGCCGTTCCGCGAGCCGAAAGGGTTCTTCGCCTCGACCTTGCCGGTGCAGAGCTTCGATACCGATCGCGAGATCTTTCTCGGTCCGTACCGACACGAAGGCAGCGCCGTCGCCGTCGAACGCGGCCGTTGCTCGGACTCGATAGCAACCGGCGGCACGCCGTGTGGAGCATTGCAGGGCTCCCTGGTGCTGGCGCCGGGAGAGCGCCGGCGCTTCGCCTACGTGCTCGGCATCGGCGACGCCAAGTCGTTCGGAAGAAAGTGTCACACGCGCTTTTCCGATCCGGCGGCGACGGATACCGAGATCGAGCGGATCGCTCGACACTGGAACGAACGCCTCGGAAAACTTCGCTGCCGCACGCCGTCCAGCGAAGTCGACAGCATGGTGAACGTCTGGAATCAGCTTCAGTGTCAGACCACGTTCAACTGGTCCCGCTCGGCTTCCTTCAACGAGGCCGGCGGCCGTGACGGCTTGGGCTACCGTGACTCGAACCAGGACACGCTCGGCGTCGTTCATTCGATCCCGGAGCTCGTCCGCTCCCGCCTCCGCGAGCTTCTCTCGGGTCAGCTTGCCAGCGGCGCGGCAATGCACTCGTTTCAACCACTTGGCTTCACGCCGGGCGCGCACAACGCCGGCGGAGCCGCCTTTTCGGACGACCACCTGTGGCTTTTGCTGAGCGTCCCCGCCTACCTCAAGGAAACCGGCGACTTCGGCCTGCTCGACGAAGTCCTGCCCTACGCCGACCAAGGTTCGGCGAGCGGCTTTGCGCACCTGGCGCGCGCTCTGGATTTCTCCTGGTCGAAGCGCGGGCCGCACGGCTTGCTGCTCGGTCTGGCCGCAGACTGGAACGACTGCTTGAACCTGCGCGGCAACGGCGAAAGCATGTTCAGCACTTTGCTCTACCTCCACGCGCTCGAGGAGTTCTTGAAACTCGCGGCGCGGCTCGGCCGGTCGGCAGAGGCGTCGAAGTACCGCGAGCAGCAAGGCGCCACGTTGCGCGCCGCAACCGAGCATGCCTGGGACGGAAGCTGGTTTTTGCGCGGCTATCTCGACAACGGCAAACCGCTCGGTGGAAAGGCCAGCGACCAATCGAAGATCTTCCTGAACAGCCAGAGCTGGGCCGTCATCGCCGGCG
>DASWGX010000716.1:0-10087 GCA_036393455.1 Polyangiaceae bacterium | reverse complement strand
CGTGAGCGGACCTTGCTCGGGCGCCGTCGTGGCCTTGAGACGATCGGGCACCAGGGCGCCCGGGGCGGCGCTCGCATCCTCTGCGGGCGCTTGCTCCGGGCGTCGAATCCCGAGCCCGAACGGGTCTTCGGCGCGACCGGTGCGCTCGAGCCGATTCATGCCGTTCTTGCCGAGGTCGTCGCGACCCCAGTCGAAGTCCGGCGACACCATCAGATCGAGCCGATCTTGCTCGTCGCCGAGCAGGCGAGGGAGCATCACGCGAGCGCGCGCGTAGCCGGAGCTCGGAATATGCAGGACGACGGGAGCGCCGAGGTCCGGCGTCGTGTTGCCGCGCAGCTCCGGATTGAACTCGCGCAGCTTCGTAATGCTGGTGCCGGCCGCGCGAGCGAGCACCGAGAGCGGTAGGCCGGGCGGCGCCTCGATCTCGGCGGCTTCCAGCGGTGGGTCGATGTCGATCGCGTTGAACCCGAACGCGTCGAGATTGTTGAGCAGCACGGCCACGGCGAGCACCTTGGGAACGTACAGGTCCGTCTCGCGCGGCAGCCCGTCCTCGAACTCCGAAAGAGTCCAGAAGTCGTCCGTGCCCATGGCGGCGATTCGCTTCTCGACGTTTTGATAGCCGTAGTTGTAGGCCGCGAGCGCGAGATCCCAGCTCTGAAAGCGCGTGTAGAGGTCGCCCAAGTGCTCGGCGGCGGCCTCGGTGGCTCGCCAGATGCTGTGCCGCTCGTCGTAGCGCTTCGTTACCGTGAGCCCGTAGGCGCGCGCGGTCTTCGGCATGAACTGCCAGAGGCCGGCGGCGCCCGCCGACGAGACGGCAGTCGGCCAAAAGCCGCTCTCGATGAAGACTACCGCCTCCAGGTCCCGCGGAAGATTTCGGTCGGCGAGGCGTTTGGCGATGACGTCGCGATAGCGGCCGCTTCGCTTGAGCCACGCGGTGAACATCGCGCGCCCTTTCGAATCCTTGCTGAAGTGCTGGATGTACTTCTTCACGCGCGGATGGCGCTGGATCGGCAAGCTTGGAAGATTGAGCCCGCGCAGGAAATCTTCGGGCGTCGTCACCGCGAGCGAGTGGGTCGGGTGCGTCGGGCGCGACGGCAGGTCGCAGGCCACCGGCGGATCGAGCAGCGTTTGGGGACCCAGATCCGGCTCGTCGTCGGCCAGGTCCGGAAACAGAGCGTCTTCCGCCAGCCGCAGGGCGCGGAGCTCCGGTGATTCCGCGCCGCGTCGGCCGGGGATCATCACGGCGCGCAGGGGCGCCCCCGGACCTTCGCCGCCGAAGCAGCTCGCGGTCGGGCAGACCGGAGAACCGCTCAGGATATTCATCGGCTGAAAGTTCGGGTTCGTCCCCAAGGCGACCCCCGTCACGATGGCGAGCGGCAGTGTGAGAGCCTTGTTCTCGTTGGACATTGGTGCCTACATTAGGGCACCCCAACCTACACGCCAACTTTCGTGCTGCCGCGTGGGTCGCCACCTGACGGCCAGCCCCTACTCGTACCGGAAGGCGCGGACGGCAACGGCGCGCTGCCCGTCGGGGTTCTCTACTTCTATATCCACCAGACGCCCCGGTTCAGCGTGCGGCACCATGACCAGCAGGGCCCCGTCATCGGACATGGAAACGGAAAGCGGGCGCGCGCCTCCGACACTGACGCGTGATTCGGGCACGGCGCCTTCCGCGACCACGGTGAGCTCCGTCCCGGACGGTCCGCGTCGCGGCGACACCGAGCGGATCTTGAGGTTCTGAGAGGCGTCGTAGGAAAACGCACGCGGCCGCGTCGTAGCACGACCTTGGTGCTCGAGCGTCAGGTCCACGAGGCCCGCCTGCTTGCCGCGCGGAAGCTCGAACGTGATCTCCCGATCGCTCGCGCCGTCGATGCGTACGGGGCGTCCGGCGAGGAGCAAGCGTTCGACGCTCGCGAGATTTTCGCCTTCGACGCGGATCGTAACGCCGCCCGCTAGGGGACCGTGGCTGGGCAAGACGCGATGGAGCTTGGGTGCGTCGGCCATGAATACGAACCGGGTCGCATGCTAACTACGCGGGACGGAGAAGGCGACTTCTTCCAGCGTCAATCCCGGGTAGCGGCCGGGCCTCAGGGTGACGCTCATCGAGCTCGCGCGGAGATCGACTTCGACGCGCGGACCCACGGGGGGCGGATTCGGAAAGAGCTCGAGCAGCGCTTCGACGAGCGCCGTCTCCAGTGGCCCTTTCGACCCGTACGACGGCAGCGCGTTCGCCAGCGCCAGCGCCAGCGTCGCTGCGCGGGCGACCATCAGCTGATCGCCGAGCGTCAGGCCGGCAGCCTTCATGCTTGCCGGCGTGCTCTCGCGAAACGCCATCACGGCGTGTTGAATCAACGCTTCGTCGCGGTTGCTGCGGCAGCCGAGGACGATCACGCCCGTGCGCGCGGCTTCGTCGTGGCGGTCCGGGCCGACAGGGTGCTCGACCGGTATTGCGACCGTGACGCCGCGATCGCTCAACTCGTGAACCGAGAAGCCGGAGAGCGCGCCGCGCCCTTCGCGCGGATCGACGGGAGCGAAGGGATGTCCGAGGCTTGCCTGGCAACGAGCCACCAGCGCGCCGAGTACGTAGTGCGCCGGTGCGAAGACGGCGCTGCGCGGCTCCGCCCAGTCCTGCTCGAAGGCGAGATCGCGCAGGCGCGAGGACGTCGCGTCGTACGCGGCGCGGACCAGCGGTCCATTTTCGACGATGGCCACCCAGCGAGCCGCGGGCTTTCGGCAGAAGGAGCGGAACAACAACGTGCGCTCGTCGTCGGACTGGCTGGTGGCGCGGCTCTGCCGCGCGAAATCGGCGAGCGAATCGTGTCCGAGCAGGGAAGCGTCGCCGCTCACGAGCAGCGGCGCCGGTATCAGGCTGGCGCGCTCGGCGAGGGTCTCGAGCCATTCGAGGCTCGACGCGCTCGACGTCACCGCCGCGTCCGCCAGGATCAGGTCGGGCGGAGCCTCGCGATTCTCCTTCACCGCCGTAAGCGCCGCCGGCATCCGGTCGACCGGGACGTTGACGGCGTTAATCCGGATCTTTTTCCTGAGGTCCGCTCGTTCGACGAGCAGCGCAAGGCCGCGCCAAGCTCGCTCGACGCGGTGAAACTCCTCGTGGCGAAGCAGTGCATCGAGCAGGCTTCGGAACGCGCGCTCCAGGAGCGCGGCCGCCGCCTGGGCGCCCGGAGGCGCCGTTGGTGTGGCGCGTTCACCCTTGGCCACCGCGGAGATGAGCGCGCCGAGGCGCGAGCCTTCCTTGCGGCTCGGCTCTGGGCGCGAGGGCTTCGGCACGATGTCGACCTGTTCGAACAGTCGCTCGAGCGAGGTTCCACCGTTCGTCGGGCCGGGAATCGGCGTTGGCTCCGCTTCCGTCACCGCGCTCGTCGTGCTGCGGCCCGTGCGCTCGGCGACCGCCATCACGGTTTCGGCCCACGCAGGCCGCTCGAGGATGCGATGGAGCTCGGACTTCAGCCGAGCGTCGACGTCCGTGGCGCCGAGCACGACTTTGCGCGCCTCGAGCAGCGCGTGCAGCGGCCGTACGCTCCGCGCCAGTGTGTCGGGCCGGAAGTCCTTGAGCGCGCGCGGCGTGACATCGACGCGTACCGGAGAACCGCTCTCGACGAGCGGGTCGGCAAGCTCCACCACCAGATCGAAATCCAATTCGCTCAGGTATTCGTCGATAGTCGTGCGTCCGAGTCGCGCCGCGTAGCCTTCGCGGTTCCCCGCGGTGGTGAAAGCAGGGCGAGGAGTCAGCTCGGCGAGCACGAGCAACCGCAACTCCGATGCCCGCTCGCGCGCTATCTCCAAGAGCGGTTCGCCCTCTTCCTGCTTGGCGACGACACGTTGCTCGGCGTCTTCCAGCGCATCGCCAGTGTTGACGTCGAAGCTCAAACCGATCCCCTGCGCCGGCGGCGCGTCCTTCTTGTCGCTCATGCTGGGCCTCCAGCGAGGCTTACCAGCAAATCAGAGCGCCGGTGTAGCCGCACTCCGGCGGCTGCATCAGGACATAGGTCATTCCCATCAGGAACCCGGCTGCCAGGCCGGTGCCGGCGCTGGCCAGAATCTGCCCTCCGCTTTCCCAATCGCCCGCACTGCGTCCAACGGCCGTGACCGTGCCCAACACGAGCGGAACCACGACGTGACCCACGAGTGACCCAGCGTTGAAACGGCCGTCGCTGTACTTGGTCATGTCGAAGATGAAAACCGCGGCGCCCTGACCGAGGGCCGAGAACGCCGTGAACGTGTGCGTCGAAAACAGGCCGAAGGTTTCGCAGCCGGGCGTCGTGGGGTCGAGGTCTTCGCAGCCCGGTCGCGGATCCTCGAAGGCGTCCTTCAGCGTGGTTTCGTTCAAGAGCGCCAGCGCCGCCATCGTCATCGATGGCGCCAGGGCGGACACGTGCCAGCGTGTTTTCCAGCCGACGGTGACTTCCGGTGACGAGTAGAAGACGCGCGGCATCAAGAGCTCGACGCCGAACGCCCCGAGGGCGGTCGCCAGGGTGACCGTATCCCAGGTCTCGTCGCGCTCCGGCACGGCCTGGGTGAGGCCCGGACGGCTGGTGAAGACGCAGGCACAGAAGATCAACGGCGCGAAAACGAATTTCAGCTTCATTGGGCGGGCCCCTTGCGCGCGCGTCACGGCGCGCTTCGTCGCGGCCCGCAAAGGTTCGCGTATTCTTCCCGGGTCGGGCAACTTATCGGGCGGCAGAGGCGCTCGGTCAGCCTCCCGGGGGGCCGCCGCCCCCGCCCGGCCAGCCCTGCGGCTTGACCTGGGCGGGCGCCATTGCTGCTCCCGCGTGCGGGTTCGACATGGCCGGGGACGAGCCGCCGGCTCCCGCGCCGTGCTTCTGGAATTGGCCGTAGGCCTCCGCGAAGTCTCCGCCGAAAACCGCACGGAAAAGCTGCTTCTCCTCGTCCGCGAGGTCCTGGTGCCGCTTCTGGTACAGGTTCCAGAGAGAGCGATACCGGTAGGGGCCGATGTCCAGTCCCGAGCGGTTCCGCGGGTCCTGGGCGACGCGCTCGATGTTTTCAGGGCTGAGCTCGCTCAGCAGCGATTTCACGCCGCGCATCACGCCGTTCAGCATCGCAACCTGATGGATCATCACGTCCGCGAAGGTGCTTTCCACGGCGCGCGCGGCTTCGCTCGCGTCGTGCCGGTGATCGAGCAGGTGCGCGGCGAGCTGCTGGGGCGTCGCGGCCGCTTCCACGCCCTGAATCGGCCGGCTCGCCCTGAGGTCGAGATCCGCTTCGAACTGCTTGTGACCGTCCCGTAGCGGGATGAAACACTTCAAGAAAACGTCCAGGCACTCCTGCAGATTGCCGAGGAACCGGACCATGTCCGCCGCGGTCTCGGGCGCCGGAATGGTCGGCATGAAGCCCGCCGCGAGCTCCTTCAGGCCCTGGACTGCCACGGCGTCGAGCTCGTTCGTTTTCGCGGCGACGCTTCCGCTGAGCCCAGCCTGCGATGCCAGCCGCTGGAAGTCCGTCTCCCCAGCGATACCCGGGAAATCCGCGACGGCGCGCTCCAGAAAAGCCCGCCGCGCCGCTGGATCCAGGCCGGCGACGGCTTCGCTCAAGCTCTTGATGAAGGCGTCCCAGGCGACGCGATAGCTACTGTAGAGCGCCTTGTGGGAAGAAACGTCGGGGGCCCCTCTGCCTGCGGAGAGCGCGGCCAAGAGCTCCGCCGGCGGAGCCTTGAGCATCGAGGTGACGCCCATGGGGGGGCGCCGCCTCGACTCCGGGCTCACCGTGTTGGTGTCCGCCGTATAGGTCTGGAAGGTCAACGATAGGATAGAAAAGCCGAAACCGTGCTGAGACAAATCGACGAGCTGGTTCGGCGGCACGCGCGTCCTGTCGGCCAGGGTGGTGCCGTTCGTGCTGCCCAGGTCGCGCAGCATCAAGCGGTTGTGTTGCAGCTCGAGCACCGCGTGGAACTGCGAAACGAAGTTATGGTCGAGCTGTAGGTCGTTCAGGACGTTCCGGCCGATTCGTACGGGCAACCGAGGAAAAACCCGGTCGAACGTTCTGTTTGTCACTGGGTCGGTGATACGCACCCCGAGAGCGTACGGCACCTGCGAACGGTACCAGCTTCCCCCCGGATGCGAAATCTCCGCGACCGCAGGGCGCCCGCAGCGCGGGCGGCCAAGGGCGTGTTGCGTCTCGCGGTTCGGCCCGGCGGTCTGTTCGCCGCCGCGGAAACTTTGCCTCGCCCGATAATCCTGGGTCTAATCGCCTGCCGAATGGGTGTGCACGGTACCAGCCTGGACCCACTCGGAGACCCCGATCGCGGACGCCGCGGCGGCCGAGCCGTGTTAACGGAAGTTCCGAGGGAAACCGACCGAGATCGAGCTTTTGGGAGCTTTCAATGCTGACCGTCGAGCCACGACCCTTATTGAAGAAACTCGATGTGATCTGCACGCGGGCGTTCGAAGGCGCCGCCGCGAGCTGTATCGCCTCACGCCACTACGAAGTCACGGTCGAGCACGTCTTTCTGGCGCTCCTCGACGAGCCGCAGTCCGACGTCGTGGCGATCCTCATGCACTACAACGTCGATCCGCAAACGGTGCGCTCGACCGTGCAGCGCTACGTCGGCGAGCTTCGCAGCGGCAACGCCGGCAAGCCCGTCTTCAGCTCGCTCCTGCTCGAATGGGTGCAGGACGCATGGCTCTACACTTCGACGGAGCTCGACGGCACGCTGGTGCGCTCCGGAGCGCTTCTGGTGCGGCTCACGCAGGCGTCGAGCCGCTACCTGCCGTTCGAGCTGCCGGCCCTGGAAAACATCCCTCGTGAAGAGCTGCGCCGCGACTTGCCGGTCATCGCCGCCGCGAGCGGGGAGGCGCTCGGTGGCACGACTCAGCCCGGCGCGCCGCGCAGGGAAGGCGCAGCCGCGGCGCGCGGCGACGGCGCGCTCGACCGCTTCACGACCGACCTCACCGAACGCGCGCGTGCCGGACAGATCGACCCGGTTTTCGGCCGCGAGCACGAAGTGCGGCAAGTGGTCGAGATCCTGGTGCGCCGGCGCAAGAACAACCCGATCATCGTCGGCGAGGCGGGCGTGGGGAAGACAGCGCTCGTCGAAGGGCTCGCCATGCGCATCGCCGAAAACGCCGTGCCCGAGCAGCTCAAGCAAGTGCGCGTGCTGTCGCTCGATCTCGGGGCGCTTCAGGCCGGCGCCGGAGTGCGTGGCGAGTTCGAGAACCGCCTCAAGGGCGTGATCGAGGAAGTAAAGGCGTCGGCGCAGCCCATCGTGCTCTTCATCGACGAAGCGCACACGTTGATCGGCGCCGGCGGCTCCCAGGGCGGCGGCGACGCGGCGAACCTCCTGAAACCGGCGCTCGCCCGCGGTGAGCTCAAGACGATCGCGGCGACGACCTACGCCGAGTTCAAGAAATACTTCGAAAAGGACGCGGCGCTCGAACGGCGTTTCCAGCCGGTCCGGGTGGACGAACCTTCGGTCGACGTCGCGACCGTGATGCTGCGCGGCCTCGCTGAGCGTTTCGAGCAGGCGCACGGCGTCATCATTCGAGACGAGGCCGTGCGGGCCGCGGTCGCGCTCTCTGCGCGTTACATCTCGGGCCGCCAGCTCCCGGACAAGGCCGTCGATCTCATCGACACGAGCGCCGCGTACGTGAACCTGATTCGCAACGCGCCGCCGGCCGAGCTCGAGGACGTACGCGCGGAGCTTTCCGCCGTCGAGCGCGAGCTCGCGGCCTTCGATCGCGACACCAAGGCCGGTCTCGACGTCGAGGAGGATCGGCGCGCCGGCGTCGAGGCGCGGCGAGACAGGCTCGCGAGTCGAGTCGCGGAGCTCGAGACGCGCGTCGTCGAGCAGCGCAAGCTGGTGGAGCGCATCGACGCGCTGCGCGCGGACGAAAAGCAGGACCGCGCGGCGCTCAAGAAGGCGCTCGACGAGCTCCGCACCATCCCGGCGGAGAATCGTCTCGTGGCCGCCGACGTCGACGAAGCCATCGTGGCCTCGGTGGTTGCCGACTGGACCGGCATTCCCGCGGGCAAGATGGTGCGCGACGACGTGCAAGCGATCATGGACCTGGAGAAGCGGCTCGGAGCGCGAGTGCGCGGTCAGGACCAGGCCTTGAGTCTCCTCGCGCGCGAGCTTCGCAGCGCGCGGTCGGGACTCAAGCCGCCGTCCACGCCGCTCGGCGTCTTTCTGCTGGTGGGGCCGAGCGGGGTCGGCAAGACGGAAACGGCGCTCGGCATCGCGGACCTGATGTTCGGCGGCGAGCGCTTCCTCGTCACCATCAACATGAGCGAGTTTCAGGAACGACACACGGTGTCGCGCTTGATCGGTTCCCCGCCGGGCTACGTCGGCTTCGGCGAAGGTGGCGTGCTGACCGAAGCGGTGCGCCACCGTCCGTACTCGGTCGTCCTGCTCGACGAAGTCGAAAAGGCCGATCGCGAAGTGTTGAATCTATTCTACCAAGTGTTCGACAAGGGCATGTTGGCCGACGGGGAAGGGCGCGTCATCGACTTCAAGAACACCGTCATCATCATGACCAGCAACCTGGCGACGGACCTCATCACCTCGGCCGCGCCGCCGGATCAGCCCGCTCCGGACCTCGAGGAGCTCACGGAAACCGTGAAACCCACGCTGAACGACTACTTCAAGCCGGCTTTGCTCGCGCGCATGACCACGGTGCCTTACGTGCCGATTCGGCAGGAGGCGCTCAAAGACATCGTCAAAATGAAGGTCGACGCCGTGGTGAAGAGGGCGGCGGATTCCCACCGCATCCAGCTTTCCATCGAAGACCGTGTGATCGAGACCATCGCCGACCGTTGCCGCGAAGTGGAAAGCGGAGCGCGCAACATCGATCACATCCTGCGCGGCTCCGTGCTGCCCAAGATCTCGTCGCTCATCCTGCGCGCCCTCGCGGACGACGAGCCGCTCCGGCGGCTCTGGCTGCGCGTCGGCGACGACGGCGACATCGTGTGCGAAAAGGAGCAACGCGCGTGAGTCAGGTCGGGTTTCGGCGAAGCGCACGCGCATCGTGCTCGCTAGGCGCAGTGCTCGGCGTGTGTGTGGCCTTGACGCTCGCGCAGGCGTGCGGTTCGAGCACGCCGCCTCCCAAGGAAGCCGAGGAGTGCGATCTTCAGATCGTCACCTCTGCCGTCATCACGTCCAAGTACATCAATCCGTCCGAGAGCGGAGAGCCGCGGCCGGTGCAGGTGCGTCTGTATCAGCTCAAGAACGACGTGAATCTGCGCAACGCGAGCTTCGACCAAATCTGGAAGCAGGACGCGGAATACTTGAAGGACGACCTGGTCAAGGTCGAAGAGTTCCCCGTCTATCCGAATACGCGCACCGAGGTGAAATTCGAACGTGACGATGCGGCGCAGTTCGTCGTGGCGGCGGCGCTATTTCGCAATCCGAAGGGCAAGAGCTGGTTCAAGTCGTTCGAGCTTCCGCCGGCTCCGAGCGAAGGCGGCGGCTGTGTCACGGCCGCCTGCGCCGGAGAGAACTGTGACGCGGGTCCGGAGCTGAATCCGAAGATATTCGTCTGGATCGAAGACACCAAGGTCGACGATGGGATCGAATATGCCGACTACTTTCCGGAAGGCCGCACGCTGACCGCCGCTCCTGAGAGTTCCGAGCCCGCGGCGGACGAGGCTCCCAAGGCGGAGGGCGAGTGAAAGCGCGCAAGCTGCTCTGGACCGAAGGTCTGTTCATCACGCAGCACCACCTGCAGCAGCTCGACCGCTATCACGAGTCCCTGCTTGGGGGGCGCTTTCAAGCGGCGCTGCCGTACGCCTGGGGCATCTCCGAGCTCGAAATCGACGAGCGCGCGCTCACGAACGGTCAAGTTTCGGTCAAGTACGTCACGGGCTTCTTCTCGAACGGTACGCAGCTCGCAGGCGGCCGGGGCGGAGACGATCCACCGCCGGCGCGCGAGATCGGCAACGCGTTTCCCGCCAATCTCTCGAACTTGCCAGTGTACGTCGCGATGCCGCACGAATCGGAGGCAGCGGCCAACGTCGATCTGGAGGCCAAACCGGGCTCTCCGTTGCGCTTCGTTCGTCAAACTACGCGCGTCGTCGATTACAACACCGGAGCCGGCGATCACGAAGTGCAGGTGGTGCG
>DASWGX010000715.1:0-7198 GCA_036393455.1 Polyangiaceae bacterium | reverse complement strand
GGTCTCGACGATGATGCCCACCTTCATGCGCGTGCCGTTGCGCATCAGGTGATGGTGCACCGCGCCCGTCGCGAGCAAGCTCGGCACCGGTGAGAGCTCGGCGTTGGCGCCGCGATCGCTCAGGATGAGCAGGCTGTGACCGTGCAAAACGGCCAACGACGCCTGGCGGCACAGCTCGTCGAGGGCCGCCTTCAGTCCGATGCCGCCGTCGGTTGTTCGGTACAGCATCGGCAGAGTTGGCGGCATGCGCTGTTGCTGCAGGTGCGCGTGGCGCAGCTTGTCGAGATCCGCGTCGGTGAGGATTGGCTGATCGACTTCGAGCATCTGCGCCTGATCGGGCAACTCGAACAGTACGTTGCCCTCGCCGCCGATGTAGCTCTTCAGGCTCATCACGAGCTCTTCGCGGATCGGGTCGATCGCCGGGTTCGTGACCTGGGCGAAGTGCTGTTTGAAGTAGTTGAAGAGCAGCTGCGGTTCGTCACTCAGGACGGCGAGCGGCGTATCCGTCCCCATCGACCCGACGGCTTCCAGTCCCTCCCTCGCCATCGGCGCCATCAAGAGCCGCAGATCCTCGAGCGTGTAGCCGAACATGCGCTGTTCGGTCACGAGCGGCAGCCGCCGGCCCGGGTCGCTCGGTACTGGCGGTGTTTCGAGCTCCGAGAGCGAGATCTTGTTTTCGCGCAGCCACTTGCCGTACGGCTTTTGGGCGGAAATACGCTCCTTGATCTCCTGATCTTCGACGACGCGGCCCTCTTCGAGATCCACCAGAAACATGCGGCCCGGTTCCAGCCGGCCGTTGCGCTCCACGTTTTCCGGCGCCACCGAGAGCACGCCGGTTTCCGACCCCAAAACGACGAGGCCGTCCTTGGTGATGGTCCAGCGCGCGGGCCTGAGCCCGTTGCGATCGAGGATGCCGCCGATCTGCTTGCCGTCGGTGAAGGCGAGCGCCGCTGGGCCGTCCCAGGGCTCCATCAAGCAGGCGTGATACTCGTAGAAGTCGCGTTTCGGTTGCGGCATGGAGGGGTCGTTCTGCCACGCCTCCGGCACCAGCATCATCAAGACGTGCGGCAGCGAACGCCCCGCGTGGAGCAAGAGCTCGGCGACGTTGTCGAGCGTGGCAGAGTCGCTGCCGTTCGGTGTGATGGTCGGCAGAATGTGACGGACGTCTTCGCCGAACACCTCGCCGTTGAAAAGCTGCTCCCGGCCTTTCATCCAGGCGGCGTTGCCGCGCAGCGTGTTGATTTCCCCATTGTGGCACAGGGTACGAAACGGCTGCGCGAGCTCCCAGGTCGGAAACGTATTGGTGCTGAAGCGCTGGTGCACCATGGCCAGGGCGCTGACCATCGTCTCGTCGTCGAGATCGCGGTAGAACGCGGTCAGCTGCTCCGCGAGCAGCAAACCTTTGTATATCAGCGTGCGCGACGACAAGCTCGGGATGTAGAAAGCCTCTTTCCGCGGCAGCTCGCTTTCGCGCACGGTGCGCTCCGCCCACTTGCGAATCGCGAACAGCTTGCGCTCGAACGTGCGCTGATCGCTACAGGTCGAACCGACGAAGACCTGCATCACCTTCGGAGCGCTCTCGCGCGCCATCGGCCCGAGGACCTCCTCGTCGACGGGCACTTCGCGCCAGCCGAGCAGCCGTTGGCCGGTACCGAAGATCTTGTCCTCCAGAATCTGCATGCAGCGCTGTCGCTGCGCGCGCTCGCGCGGTAGGAATACGCACCCCACGCCGTACTCGTCCGGCTCCGGCAGACGGAAGCCCGAGGCCTCCGCTTCGCGCTTCAGGAACGCGTGCGGCAGCTGGATCAAGATGCCCGCCCCGTCGCCCGTCAGCGGGTCACAGCCGCAGGCGCCGCGGTGTACCAAGTTGAGCAGGATGTCGACGCCCTTTCGCACGATGTCGTGCGATGCCACCCCCCTGATGTTGGCGACGAAGCCGATCCCACACGCGTCGTGCTCGAAGCGCGGATCGTACAAACCTTGTTTGGGCGGAAGGCTCATGGGTGGTTCAAGTGTCGGGCACGCGAATCCCCCTCCGCATACCCTGCGCACCGTTTCGCACCGGTTGCTGGGGCGCTAAGGGCTCTGTCGAGGGGGGCGACGCGAGCCGCGAAGTATACTACACGCGCCCACCTGGTCGAAGGCGCACCTGGTCGAAGGCGCCTGCGGCGCTCGCCGCCGGGTCGGAGACGGCCGAGGCGACCCCGGTTTTTAGGCGAACCCGTTCGGCACGGCGGGTCCCATGCGGGCCAGCAAGCGGGTCCGGGGGATGGGGCGAGCGTGCGGCAACACGGGCGGCAGCGATCATGGGGGCGGATTCGGCCATGACCTAACGCGCCGCGCAAGCAAAAATGGCGCCCGTTCAGGATTTCAGGGGCTTCGCGCGGGACGCCGGTAGAGCGGAGCAAGGTCGGGGTGTTGCGCGAGACCGAGCGGGGTTACTGAACCGGCATGAAACTCCTCTTCATCGGTGGAACCGGGATCATCAGTTCCGCGTGCTCGGCCTTGGCCGTCGAACGCGGGCACGAGCTTCACGTCCTGTGCCGCGGTCGGACCGAGCGTCCACTGCCGCCGGGGGTCGTCGAGCGGCGCGGGGACATCCGCGATCCCGAGTCGGTGGCGCGAGCGCTCGGTGACGAACGGTTCGACGCCGTGACCGATTTCGTGGCGTTTACACCCGCGCACGTGGAGGCGGATCTTCGCGCCTTTTCCGAGCGAACCGAGCAGTACGTGTTCATCAGCTCGGCCTCCGCCTACAAAAAGCCAATCTTGTCGCTGCCCATCGTGGAATCGACGCTGCTCGACAATCCGTTTTGGGCCTACTCGCGCGACAAGATTGCTTGCGAGGAGCGGCTCGTGCGCGCGTACCGCGAGCAGAGGTTCCCGATGACGATAGTGCGCCCGTCGCATACTTACGATCGTACCCTCTTGCCGTTCGACGCTGGTTTTACCGTGCTCGAACGGATGCGCCGCGGCAAGCCCGTCGTCGTGCACGGAGACGGGACGTCGCTCTGGGTTCTGACGCACCACCGTGACTTCGCCCACGCCTTTCTAGGCCTCTTGGGCAACCCGCACGCGATCGGCGAGACCTATCACATCACGTCTGACGAGCTTCAGACGTGGGACCAAATCTACCGCACCGTCGCGAGCGCGCTCGGCGTGCAGGCGAAGCTCGTGCATGTGCCGTCCGACAAGATCGCGGCGGTGGACGAAAACTGGGGCGCGAGCCTGCTCGGCGACAAGGCGCATAGCGTGATTTTCGACAACACCAAGATCAAGCGCGCGGTTCCGGACTACGTCGCGCGGATACCCTTTGCGGAAGGTGCGCGCGAAATAGCCGCATACTATCGGGAAACGGAGCGGGCCCACCCAATCGATCAACGCCTCGATCGGCTCATGGATGATCTCGTCGCCGGGTGGGGGTGATGCGACGCAGCCGTGTTCCCCTGCGCGTCCTCGGGCTCTTCGGTACGAGCCTCGCGCTCCTGACGGCGCTTTCCGAGCTCAGAGCTCCGACCGCAGGAGAAGCCGCGCGCGAGCAAGCGACGGAGCGCGCGACGGCGCTCGTCCTCGACATCGCCGAGCGCGGCCCCGGTGCGCTCCTGCGCGGCGCCAAGGAGCTCGGGGCCGCCGCTCCGGTTCGGAGCCCGCTCTTGGTCGCGGCCGGTGCCTGGGCGAAGCTCTCTTTGGCGCGCGTGGGCCTCTTGTCACGGACTACCTCCGCCAGGCTCCCATGGATCCTGCTTGCCGCGCTGGGTCCGGCGGCGGTGGGCGTGCTCGGCGTCTCGGTGCTCGGTGAACGCCGGGGACCGTGGCTCGGCCTCGGACTCTTACTTCATCCGAGCTTCGCGCTCGACGCCGTTCACGGCAGCATGGCGTCGGCGTCGGCGCTGCTCGCCGTTGCGGCGACGGCCTCGCTCGGTGGTCGTACGCCTGGCGCCGCGGGCACCGTCGTGGCGACGCTGGCCCTGCTCGTCGGCATGACGATCCTGCCCGCGGTGGTTTGGGCACTGCCGATCGCCGTGGGTCACCACCTCTGGGTCGAGCGGCTCCGGTGGCGTGGCGCACCGGGCGTCGTCAGCGTGCCGGCTTGGGCTGCGTTTGCGCTCATCGGTTCGCCGCTGGTCGCCTACGCGCTTTCCCCGGCGCACTTTCGCCGAGGGCTCCCGGGGATGGCGCAAGCCTGGCTCGAATCGCTGGGCGGACGGGGTGTGTTTCCGGCGGCGAGTCAGCCCGAGCTCGATTACGCGGCGGCCGCCTCGAGCGTCCTGCCGACGTTCGTGCTCTTGGTGCTGGCTCTTCAAGGGTTCACGGTGACGCCGGCGCGGCGCGAGCGTGACTCGCACGCGTCCGCGCTCGGGGTCATCGGCGCGGGCGTCGCGCTCGTCGCCGCGGCGCTGACCGATGCCGCGTTCGGAGTCGGACCTGCGGCCCTGCTGCTTACCTTGCCTTTCGTCGTGTTGCTTGCGGGTTTCGGAGCTCGCTTCCTGCCGCGGCGGCCTGCCTCCGCGGCCTGAGGGCTCCGAGCGCAAACGCATTCTGGTGGTTTACGCGCACGGCGGTTATGGTCCGCGCGGCCCTCCTGCCCGGCCGCGCGAACCCGGAATCGTCCGCCGTATGTCGCTCATCGATGCTCGCCGACTCCCTGCGGGGCACTCCGTTTCGGCGGACGTCTGCGTCATCGGCGGCGGTCCCGCGGGCATCGTCGTGGCGCGCGGTGTCGCGCGGCGGGGTTTGCGTGTAGTCCTGCTCGAAAGCGGCGGCCTCGAGCCGGAGCCCGCCGTCCAAGCGCTCGCCGAGGGACGCAGCATCGGACGACCCTACTGGTCGCTCGCGTCGTCACGCCTGCGCGCGCTCGGTGGCACCACGGGTCACTGGACCGGCTGGTGTCGCCCGCTCGACGAGACCGACTTCGGAGCTCGCGCGTGGGTCGAGAACGCCGAGTGGCCCATCGCGTACCGCTCGTTGGTTCCCTACTATCGCGCGGCGCAGAAGCTTTGCGAGCTCGGGCCGTTCGACTATTCGCCGGCGGCCTGGTCGAAGCGACTTTCCCTGCCCCTTTTGGATCTGGACGGCGCAGAGCTCGAGACCGTCTTCTGGCAGTTCAGTCCGCCCACGCGATTCGGAAGGCGGTACCGTGACGACCTCGAGCGTTCCAATGACGTCCAAGTGTACCTCTACGCCAACGCGACGGAATTCGCGCAAGGGACGGCCGCCGGCGTCGAGCGGCTGCGAGCAGCCACGCTCGAAGGCGGCCGGTTCGACGTCCGCGCAGGGGCGTACGTGCTCGCCACGGGCGGGCTCGAAAACCCGCGGCTGATGCTGGCTTCGCCGGGGCGCTCGGGGCTCGGGCTCGGCAACGACCACGGCCTGGTCGGGGCGTGCTTCTGCGAGCACCTGCACACGCGGGTGGGGCTCGTGCTGTGCGATCGGCGCACCCTCGGCGGTTACGACAACTTGGTCCACACGGGAAACCGGGAGCCCGTCGGGGTGCGCGCATCGATTGCGCTCTCGTCCGAGCTCCAGCGGCGCGAGGGGCTCATGAATCTTTGCGTCAACCTGGAGCCCACGGGAGGTACGCGCCCCTATCGGCAGCGACACCTCGACGGGGTCGGCGCGCTGCTTCGACAGTTGCACGGTGCGCGTGACGCGGTGGTGATGGAACTCTTCGTGCGGGCCGAGCAGGAACCGACTGCGGAGAGCCGCGTCGTGCTCGGCCGTGCCCGCGACGCTCTCGGCTTGCCGCTGATCGAGCTCGACTGGCAGCCGAGCGAAAAGACGCTCGACAGCGTGCAGCGCGCCGTCGCCGTACTCGCGCGCGAGTTCGGGCGCTCGGGTTTCGGACGAGTGTTCAGCTACGCGCACGCGCCCGTGAACCTGCCGAGCGCGTGGCCCCAGGTGACCGGCGGCCACCACCACATGGGAACGACGCGCATGCACCCTGATCCGCGCTACGGCGTCGTCGATTCGAATTGTCGCGTGCACGGGGTCCCGAACCTCTTCGTTGCCGGAAGCTCGGTGTTCCCCTCGGTCGGGTACGCCAATCCTACGCTCACGCTGGTTGCGTTGGCCGCGCGCTTGTCGGACTACTTGGTGGAGCACGCCGCATGAGCTCGTTCGATCGCCGCCAGCTGCTCGTGGGGTCGTGTGGCGCCCTGTTCGGGTGCCGTGCCAACGACGATGAAAAAGGGGCGGTCACCGCGTCGTTCATCGACGTGTCGCGACGGCTGGTCGGGCTCGTGCCTCCGGAGCACTTGCTCTTGGGCCTTTCAGACGCCCTGGAAGGGCGACCCGCCGACGACCTCGCGACGCTGGCGCGAACTCTCGTCGAGCCCATTCTCGCGCCGGGCGAAGCGGTCGCGGCGCTGCTCGAGCTTTCCGACGCGCTGCTCAGGCGGCGCCTGCGCGCGGCGGTGTCGCGCGACTACCACGAGGAGAGGCTGGTCAGTGCAGCCGGGTGGCTTCTGTCGTCCACGGAGGCGGCGCTCTGTGGCCTGGCGCGGCACCTCGCCCGAACGAGCTGAGGGGGCTTGCTTCGCCCGGCGCCACGAAGCCGGAAGCCGCCCGAGCCGGCTCTCAGCGTGCCCGGTAAACCTGAAGCGCGACCTCGCCCGAGCCGGCGCGTACGCGCGCCACCGCACGATAGCTTCCCGGCGCATCGACGCAGAACGGGCCCTTCGGGCCCACGACGGCGACGCGATTGTCTTCGTCGGAGCTGTCGAGCGCGTGATCTTCGCGATCCACGACGTCTACCCTGAGGTGCTCGATACCGGCCCCGCCCGCGGCGACGACGCGAAAACACCGACCAGCCTCCATGACGACGAACGGAAGGTCGCGGCGCTGTTCTTCCTCGAGCGCGACGACCAGCGGTTCGGGGATCACCGGCTGCATCCCGGCGGCGCAGCGCTCGGCGATCTCGTTCAGGGCTTCGAGCGCCGACGCCGGCTCCGGCACGCCCATGAAGCACGTGTCGTCCGCTTCCCCCGGGCGCGGAGGCTCTTTGTCCGTCGTGGCGTCCGGCTTCGGAAGCGGCGCGGCCGCGCCCGCCCGCCGGGGCTTCGCGACGAGCGTCGCCGGCTCTCCGCGGGGCGGCTTGGCCCCGGCGCAGCCTAGCGCTAACAGGAGCAGCGTCGTGCAGGCCGTGCGTCGCAGGCGGGCCACGCCGCGTCGCTAGCGAGACCAGGCGGCGACGTCAAGC
>DASWGX010000714.1:0-7074 GCA_036393455.1 Polyangiaceae bacterium | reverse complement strand
CTCTTCAGCTTGTCATGAAAGTCCATGATGACCTCGGCCAGCGGCAGCTCGTACGTGATGACGACGTGATCCTGCGTTGCGTACTGGATGCCCTGCTGCACGCCACGCCGCTCTTCGCACAGGGCCACGACGGCGCCGACGTAGGTCACCGGCACGTGCACGGTGACGCGCATGATCGGCTCTTCGATGCGCTCGATGGCGCCGGGCGCGGGCATCTTCGACGGATTGTCGACGCGGACGACGTCACCCGTCTTGGTCGTCGCGCGGTAAACCACGCTCGGTGCGGTGGTGATGAGATCGAGACCGTATTCGCGCTCCAGCCGCTCCTGCACGATTTCCATGTGAAGGAGCCCGAGAAAGCCGCAACGAAAGCCGAATCCGAGCGCGTCCGACGTATCGGGCTCGAACTGGAACGACGCGTCGTTGAGGTGGAGCTTCGCGAGCGCCTCGCGCAGGTCTTCGTACTGCGCCGAATCAGTCGGAAACAACCCGGCGAACACCATCGGCTTGACCTCTTGAAAGCCGGGGAGCGGCTCGGACGCCGGGGCTCGCGTCAGCGTTACGGTGTCGCCGATCTTCGTGTCTTCGACGCTCTTGATCTGGGCGGCGACGAAACCCACTTCTCCGACGCCGAGCTCCGCGAGCGGCAGCGGATGGGGGCCGAAGCATCCCATTTCGGTGACCTCGTAGCTGCGGCCGGTCGCCATGAACAGCACCTTGTCGCCCTTCCTCAGAGTTCCGTCGACTATGCGCAGCATCACGACGGCGCCGCGATAGCTGTCGTACCAGCTGTCGAACACCAGCGCCCGGAGCGGCGCGTTCGCGGACCCCTTCGGCGGCGGGATCCGCTCGACGACGGCTTCCAGCACCTCGACGACCCCGAAGCCGGTCTTGCCGCTCGCGAGCACGGCGCCGCTGCAGTCGAGGCCGATGACCTCCTCGACCATGCGCGCCGCGCGATCCACGTCGGCCGACGGCAAGTCGACCTTGTTCAGTACCGGTACGATTTCCAGGTTATTTTCCAGGGCCAAATAGGTATTGGCGACGGTTTGCGCTTGCACGCCCTGCGTGGCGTCCACGACGAGCAACGCGCCTTCGCAGGCTCGGAGGCTGCTGCGCACCTCGTAGTTGAAGTCGACGTGTCCCGGTGTGTCGATTAGCTGAAGCTGGTAAGTCGTTCCGTTCCGCGCGAGGTAGTTGAGGCGCACCGATTGCGCCTTGATCGTGATGCCACGCTCGCGCTCGAGCTCGAGCTTATCGAGGAACTGATCGACTCGTTCGCGCGCCGTGAGCGCGCCCGTGACGTCCAGGATCCGGTCGGCCAGGGTGCTCTTTCCGTGATCGACGTGGGCGATGATCGAAAAATTTCGGATCCGTGCGGGGTCGGTGGGCATGAGGGGACGGGTGCGAGGAAGCCGCTGCGGCTCGGCTCAGTCGCCTACGGTGGCAGCACTGCGGGCGAAAGCACCCAGGGACTACCGCTTGGCCGGTTTGGGGGCCGCTTCCGCGAGGCTCATTTGGCCCGGCAGCTCGTGCTCGTAGCGCTTGAGCACCAGATCGATTCCTTCGCGGATGTACACGGCGACCGGTACCTTGGTCCGGTTGTGCAGGAGGTGCAGGCGTTCGTTCTGCTCGGGCGTAATGTAGACGGTGGTGGAAATCTTCTTGCGCGACATCGGTAGCCCAGGAGCGAAGTTGCCAGTCGTTACAATAGATTCCCATACGTGTGGTGTCAACGAAGCTCGACCTGGCACGAAAGAAAAATATTCAATAAAATCAGTTAGTTAAGTATTCCAAAGGGGAGGCGCTGCGTGCTCGTGGAGGTCTGGCGGGGCGGGTGGCGCCGCGCGGGAAGGAATATCGGAAACCGGCACAATTCGAGTGGGCCATCACTACGGCCGTACGGCCGACCAAGCCCGAGCAAGCGAACTTGTTCGGCATTTGTCCGGTGCCGGGCCACTGGCGGGAGTGGCGGCGGGGCCCGAGTCACGCATCCAGTCTGGGGTTGCGTGCCTTGTCGGCCTGGGCGGCGCGGCCTACGATCGCCCGACTTGAACCGAAGACGACGTGCCACCGCCGGAGGTCGGCGCCGTCCCGGAATCGAAAGCCTTTCGGAGCGAGCTTGGTGCGGTATCGATGAGACTCGGATTGCTCGAGCGCCCACTCTGCGCGGCGATCTTCGGTTTGTTGGTTTTCGGTTGTGGCAAGGGGTCGCAGCGGTCCGCGGAAAATCCGTCAGGCGCGGTTCAGCGGCGCGACACGGAGCTCGCCCACGAAGAGTGTGATCTCCGATCCTCCGACGCAGAGCGCATCGACGCGAACGGTGACGGCAAGGCCGACGTCACGCTGGTGCGCGAGTCCGGACGCGAGGTGTGCCGCGCCGTGGATCTAAACTTCGACGGTTTGGTCGACACGTGGGTCTACCGTGAACCGTCCGGACAGGTACGCCGCCGAGAAAGCGACTACGATCGCGACGGCCGCATCGACGAGATCTCGTTGTATCAGGGCGGTGTGCTGGTTGCGCGCCACAGCTCGACCACGCTGGCGCATCGCATCGACACGTGGCAGTTCTTCGAAGGCGGCGTGCTGAGGCGCGCCGAGCGCGATTCGGATGGCGACACCATTATTGATCAATGGTGGGAGTATCCGACGCCGGACTGTCCGCTGATGCACGCCGATATCACCGGTGACGGCCGGCCCGATCTCGGCGCCAGCATCGACTACTGCAAGGAAACGGGATACGTCCCACCGCGGCGGGCACAGGCCAGGGGGCCCGCCGCGCCGGACTTCTCGGAGCAGACGAGCATGCCGACCGAAGTGGAAACCAAGCCGATGCCGGAAGCGCCGGGCGCCGGGGAGTCCGGGGCCCCGAAGCCCGGCCCCGAGGGCAAGAAGCCATGAAGCAGCATGAGCGCTGGCTCTTCTTGGTCGGCCTTTCGGGGGCGGGCGCCTTTTGGGCCTACGCTTGCGGCGGGAGCAGGTCCAAGGCCGAGAGTCCCGGAACCGATCAGCGGCCTGCGGGTCTGTCGAAGGATGATCAGTCACGCTGCGACTTCCAGGGGCGCGTGGACCGCGAAGTGAAGGAAACCAGCGGACCAGGGGCGGCGAAGCCGAACATCCGCCGCGTGTACGGGCTCGTGGGGGAAGGCGCAAACCGCCGGCGCGTGCTGGTTTGTCGGGAAGTGGACACGAATCTCGACGGCACCAAGGACGTCGTGCGGACCTACGACGACAAGGGCGAGAAGAAGAACGAATTCGCCGACAGCGACTATGACGGTCGCATCGACACGTGGATCGCGTTTACCGGTGGGCGCATCAGCGAGGTGAAAATCGACTCGAACCGCGACGGCCAGCCGGACCAAACGCGAATGTACGTCGGCGGTCGCCTGACCCGCGTCGAACGCGACACGAACCACGACGCGCGGCCGGATGTTTGGGAAGTCTACCAGGACGGGCAGCTCCAGCGCATGGGGGTCGACCTCGATTTCGATGGCCGCGTGGATCGCTGGAACCGGGACGAAGTGGCGGCGCGCGAACAAGTCGAGCGTGAGGAACGCGAAGAAGAGGCGCAGCGCCGCGAAGAGGAAGAGCGGCGCCAGGAGCTGAAGGACGGGGGCGTCACGGACGCTCGCGTCAGCGCGCGCAATCGCTGAGCCGGTCGGCTTTACGTGGCATGGCGCTCGAGCGGCTCCAGAAAATTCTCGCACGCGCTGGCGTGGCGTCGCGTCGCAAGGCCGAAGCGCTCATCGCCGCGGGTCGCGTGCGCGTAGACGGGAAGGCCGTCACCGAGCTCGGCACTCGCTGTGACGCGCGACGCGCCAAGGTCGAGGTGGACGGCAAGAGGCTGATGCCCGAGCCGCTGGTGTACGGCGTGCTGCACAAACCGCGGGGCGTCGTGAGCACACTGAGCGACCCGGAGGGACGCGAGACGGTGTCGGCGCTGCTCCGGACCGTGGGAGCGCGAGTCGTGCCGGTGGGCCGCCTCGACTACCACACGAGCGGCACCCTCTTGTTTTCGAACGACGGGGATTTCACGCTGACGCTCAGCCACCCGCGCAAGCGCGTGCCCAGAGTGTACGTCGCCAAGGTGCGCGGTATCGTCGGCGACGCGGGCCTTGCGCACTTTGCCGAAAGCATCGACGTAGAGGGACGCGCGACGCAGCCGGCGACGGTTCGCCGGCTGCGCACCGAAGGCGACAAGACTTGGCTCGAGATCACGCTGCGCGAGGGACGCAACCGGCAGGTACACCGTCTGGGAGACAAAGCGGGCCACACGGTGCTGCGTCTGGTCCGCGTGGCGCAGGCGGGCGTGACGCACGAAGGCCTGCGCCCGGGGCAATGGCGCCTGCTCGGCACCGAGGAGCTCGGGCGACTCAAGCAGCAGTACGGTGTGCCCGTGCGAGTACACGGATCAGCCCCGCTCCTTGCGGGTGAAACGAAGAAAGGCGCGCGCGCGGCGCAGCCGTATTCGCGCGAGACGAAAGGCGGGGCACGCGACGACGCGCGAAAGCGATCTTCAGCGCAGGCACGCGGCGCGGCCAGAGCGCGCGGCACGGCCAAAACGCACGGCGCAGCCAAAACGCACGGCGCAGCCAAGGCCCGCGGCGCGTTCAAGGCGCGCGGGCGCCCATGATGTTTTCGGGCAATCGCCAGCGCCGATCGAAGAAGCCGGAGGCAAGCAGGGTCCCGGCGCCGAGAACGGGTTGTCCGGCGGCGGGCGCGAGGGCGTCGTCGTAGACGGCGAAGTCGGGCAGGATGCGCGGCAACGAGAGCGCGCGCCAGATCCCGGCCGCGTCCGTGCCGAGCGTCACTACGACGTAGTGCTCCGGCGAAAGCGGATTCGGCTGCACGAAAAGCGCGCCGGCGCCGCCGCTGCCGAGCCGTCGCCCGTGCGCGAAGAGCTCCCCGTCTCGGAGCGAGAACGGCAGCCGCCGCGCGATCGCGCCAAGGATTCCGTGATCCGACGGGGTGCCGACGAGCCACAGCGAAGCATTGCTCGCGACTTCCGGCGGCAGCGCGCGATCGGAAATGACCGGGTAGGCGACGTCCGCGGTGCCGAAATTCGCGAAATGTCGAGCGACCTCCCGGTTCGCCCGGTGCGTGGCCGGGTCGCCCGCGCCGTAGACGAACACGAGGGGTTCGAGGAACGCGTCGCGGATCGGCCCTTCCACGCCGGGGCGTTTGGAGCCTTGCTCCGGCTCGCAAGCCGCCTTCCCCCATCGTCCGTCGCGAAACCGAGCGCCGAGGCTCTTGCCTGCGATGAATTCGAGTGGATATCCGTCGATGACCAGCGTCGCAGCCGGCGGCGCGAGCGCCGTTTCCGGCCTGACACACAAACCGGAAACGCCGGAGGACAGAATCTCGACGCGATCGTCGGCGACGAACTTGGCCGTCAGCTTGCCGCGCTGACCTGAGCGGGCAAGCTCGGTTATTTCTAGCCACTCCTGGCGGCCGTAACGGAGCGTATCGGCCTGGATCACGAGCTCGCGTGGAGCCTCCGGACGCACGCGGGCCGAGAGCCACCGTTTGAAGCGCGGCGAACCGTAGGTGAGCGTCCAGACGTCGTGACCGGTGTCGGGCCATTCGGCGTTCAGCGCGTAACCGAGCGTCATGAGTCGCTCCACGAGGCTTCGCGAGTTCGAAAGCGGCTGGTCGCGCTTGCCGTGCGCGACGAAGAACGGCACCAGGCGGGCCTGTTCGGCAAAGCTCGAGGTGCTCAGGTGATGCACGCCTGCGCGCTCCCAGTCCGACAGGGGCCGGCCAGCGACGTCGCGGCGCAAGAAATAGCTGTGATAGCCTGCGAGCGGAGCCGCACCCGCGAAAGTATCGGGATAGCGGAGGGCGATCGCGGCCGCGCCCGTGCCGCCCATCGAGACGCCGGTTACCGTGACCCGGCGCGGATCGATCGGATAGACTTGGAGCATCCATCTCACGGCGTCCATGACGGCGCGCTCGCCCGGCCCGCGGTAGAACGCGTCGCCGTGCGCGTGGGGAGCAACGACGAGAGCGTCCTCGAGGGCACGCCCGCGCCGGCCCGTGAACGCGGCCATCACGCTTTCGGGTGTGCCACGGTAGCCGTGCAGGAGGACCACGAGCGGGTATCGCCGTGGCGCGCCCACGTCGAAACCGGGGGGTACGGCGATCACGAGCCGTTCGGGGCTGCCGTCACTGGCGCTCGGCCGCGCCCAATGTACCCAACCCGGCCGGTAGAGCGGGTTACGGCGAGCGGCGAGCTCGGCGACGAGCTCGCCGAGGGACGCGAGCTCTCGACGTGTCTCGATTCGCGAGTGGGTTGCGCGCAACAGGTCGAGGACGCCGCGCTCGAGCGTGACGCTCGCGTCACGTGGTGCTCGTGCATCGAGGGCGAGGGCGGCCCCGAGCTCTGCCGCTGCTAGCGTCAATTCCATCACCGCTTCGCCGACCACGCGGACGAAAGAGAGGTGCTCGGTGCCGGTGCGGACGTCGAAGCGCGCTGGCGACGGATCGCGCGGCAGCGACGCGCGCGGCAAGCCTGGCAGCCGAGCCGAAAAAGCGTGGGCGCCGAAGCGATCGACCGAGGTAGCCCCGAGCGCCTCGCGGTACAGCATCCGGCCCTCGAGCGAGACGGACACTTCGAGCACTTGCGGTGCGACCAGTGGGAGCCCGCCCGGGTACTCGACGTCGAGGCGAAACTCGTGTCCGTCCGCGCCGAGCTCGGTTTCGAGCCGCGTGCTCGTCAAAGCGCGGGTAAGCCGCGGTGCTTCGCCGTCGCCCACGCCGCGCAGGCGCCAGACGCTGGCCTCGGGCACCCGCAGCCGCTCCCGATCGAGCACTCGGAGCCGGACCCGGTCGCCGGTCAGCCCCCGCGAGTAGGCAATCACGAGGTCGTGCTCGCCGGCGTCGAGATCCACGGGAAAGGCGTTCCAAGCTTCGGCGTCTCCGTGCACGGGACCGTACGCGCCCAACGCTCGGCCATCGACGTAAAGCTTTACGCTGCCGCCCCCGCTCAGCGCGACCCAGAGCCGTTCGCGACGCCCGAGGACCAGCGTACCGCCGAGGAGCCCGGCGAAGCCGGCGCTACCGCGCGCGGTGCTC
>DASWGX010000713.1:0-2169 GCA_036393455.1 Polyangiaceae bacterium | reverse complement strand
CTGACGGGTGCATTCCCAACGACGGGCGGTCTGTTCTCCGTCCAAGTTTCCGAACTTCGAGCCCGCCTGATCGATGTCGCCGAGGCGGCGCCTCTGCTCGCCTCTGAGATTCGGTTGCTCGCGGACGATATGGAGGAGCTGCGCATCGCGCTGGCGCTCGGGAACATCCGCGAGGAGATGGCGGATGTTCAGTTCATGAGCACGGTGGGCAACCAGATCGCTGCGTGCGGGTCGAGCGGCACGGTCTGGGGAGCAGCCGCAACGTGTGCCAATAGCCTCGCGCAGATTCACTTCGCATCGACACTACGCGACCCTGTGTGCCAACGTCGGCTGAGACAGCTCCCTCTGGATATCTCTGTACTGACAGGCGGAGAATGGGTCCCACGTGCCGAAGCCTTCCGCAGTTTCTGGTCCTGAAAAGTCGAACGGAGAGCACACCGAGCGCGAGCCCGGCGTGAACGGCGCCACGCTGGAGGTCGTGCCGCCGAAGAAGAGGAAGAAGTACTCCGCGTCCGAGAAGCTCCGCATCGTGAAGGCCGCGCAGGCCGCCGTCGCCAGCGGTGAGCGAGGCGCGCTCGAGGCGCTGCTGCGAAGGGAGGGCATCTACAGCTCGCACCTGTCGGCGTGGCGGCAGCAACTCGCGGCGCGCGGAGCAGCGGGCCTCGCGGCGCAGAAGCCGGGGCGCAAGCCGAAGCTCGACGACACGGGCCGGCAGCTCCTCGCGGCCACGAAGGAGCTCGCCGTGCTGAAGCGGAAGCTGTTGATCGCGAACGCGGTCATCGACCTCCAAAAAAAAGCGCACGTGGTGCTGGGCATCGCGCTTCCCGAATACGACGGGGAGAGCTGATGGCCATCGTCGAAGAACGAGCCGCGGTCGTGCCGGTGAGGGTGGCGTGCAGCGCGCTCGACGTGAACCGCGCGGCGCTCTACCGAAGTCGCCAGCCGGTCGCGCCGCCGCGGCCTGAGCGCGCGCGTCCGCCGAGCCCGCGTCGTCTCGATGACGTCGAGCGGCAGCGCATCCTCGATGCGCTCCACGAGCCCGAGTTCGCCGACCAGCCGCCGACGGAGGTCTACGCGACGCTGCTCGGACGCGGCGTCTATCTCGGCTCCATCCGCACGATGTACCGCGTGCTCGCGGAGGCCGGCGAGACGAAGGAGCGCAGGAACCAGCGTGCTCCGCACGTCTACGCGAAGCCGACGCTCACCGCGACCGCACCGAATCAGGTCTGGACGTGGGACATCACGAAGCTCGCGACGACGGAGCGCGGCGTCTTCTTGATGGCGTACGTCATCATCGACCTCTTCAGCCGCTTCGTCGTCGGCTGGATGCTCGCGAAGCGCGAGTGCAAGCACCTGGCCGCGCTGCTCTTCGCCGAGACCATCGCGCGCCACGGCATCGAGCCCGGCCTGCAAGTCCACGCCGACCGCGGCTCCGCGATGAAGAGCGACACGCTCGCGCAGCTCCTCGAGTCGCTCGGCGCATCGCGCAGCTTCAGTCGGCCGCGCGTCTCCGACGACAACGCGTTCAGCGAGGCGCAGTTCAAGACGATGAAGTACCAGCCTGACTACCCGGGGCGCTTCGAGTCCGAGCTCCACGGCCGCGCGTGGCTGCAGGACTTCTTCGGCTGGCACAACGACCGGCATCATCACGCGGGCCTCGCGCTCTTCACGCCCGCCGACGTCTTCCACGGACGCGTCGAGGCCGTGCGCGTCGTGCGCCAGTCCGCGCTCGACGCCGCGTACCTCGCGCACGCAGAGCGCTTCCCGAACGGCCCGCCGCGCGTCGCGATGCCGCCCGTCGCGGTCCACATCAACCCGCTCGCTGGCGACGTGGTCGAGTTCGCGCCGCCAAGCCGCCATCGACGCCCCGCCGCGCATCGAGGTGAGCTCCCGCGTCCCCGCGGCTGCGAGCTCGCGCGCTCGAACCGCGCCGCTACGCGGCGCGCTCCTCACGGCCTCCCTCGCTCCATAGATTTCTCATGCTCGCTGTCTCAAACGCGTTGACACGTTCCGCTGTCCCGGGGGGGTTTCCATGCGAGAGAACCGCCCCCAGAACGTCACCAATCCGACGTACTGGTACTGCAGATGCTCAACGACGTCGGTAGTGACAACGTACGCGCTCTGTCTATGAGACACCGACCGGATCGCTAGCACTTCTTCCAGCTCACA
>DASWGX010000712.1:0-8539 GCA_036393455.1 Polyangiaceae bacterium | reverse complement strand
GCTTCACAGAACGCATCACCTCACCGCCGGAATCGGGCTCAGACGTCCGGTGTCCGTGCAGGTTCTCGACGACTCGCCGATCGGCGCGGACGACACGGACCCCGAGCTTCTGGCGGAACAAATCGACGCCAGCCGCAAATGGGTCCCCACCTTGTCGCTACGCTTCAGCCGGGCATTTTGATCCGAGCCTTCGTCGCGGGAAAACCGTCGTGCAAAGCAAGCATTCCGAGCGTCTCTAGTACCGGGCTCACCGCCGAGCGCTGGGCCGAGAGGCGTTGCCGACCGGAAAAGGCCGGCTCGGGGCGATGGTCTTCATGCGATCGAGTTAGAAACGCGGGCTGGGCAGCTCTACTATGTCGTGCCGGGTCGGGGGACGTAGGCCGCTACTTCTCGACTTGTCGGCCTCGACGCACCTGTGGTTTGCTCGCTACTTCGAAAAATGCGCCGCCGTTGCTCGTTGCTCGCCTTGGCGCTGACCCTACTCTTGAGGCCGGGCATGGCTTCGGCTCAGGGCGCCGACGACGCGACGCGTTCGGCGGCGCGCACGCTCGGTTACTCCGGTGTCGAAGCGTACCAAGCAGGTGACTACGTCACTGCGAGCGAAAGGCTCGAGAAGGCGTACCGCGTGCTGCAGGTGCCGTCGCTCGCGCTCTGGTCGGCGCGTGCCCTGACCAAGCTCGGCAGGCTGGTCGAGGCAGCCGAGCGCTACCGCGATGCGCTGCGGTTGAGCCCGGAAGGCGGCGACGTCGACGTTCAGAAGCGCGCCCAGACTGAAGCGACGTCCGAGCTCGAAACGCTCAAGCCGCGCGTGCCCGTCTTGATCATCGAGCTCACGGGCGCCGAACCGCGCGAGGTCAGTCTGGTTATCGACGGGCTGCGTTCGACCCCGGAGCTCATCGGCGAGGCGCGGCCGACCAACCCCGGCCAGCACCGTGTGGTGCTGCGTCGCGGTTCGGAAGAGATGGTCCGCGAGGTCTCCCTGACCGAGGGCCAACAGGAGACGGTAACCTTCGACTTCGCCGACCAGCCGGCGCCGGCCACGCCGCCCGTCAAGGAGCTTGGGAAAGCCTCGCCAGCGCCCGCGGAGCCACCGTCGAACGGCGCGACGCAGCGAACCGTGGGCTGGGTCACGCTCGGAATAGGCGGGGCGAGCCTCGCCGCGTCCGGCATCGTGACGGCGATAGCGCTCGGAAAGAAGAGCGACCTCGGCTGCGAAGAGAACCGCTGCAGCCCCGCGGATCGAGACGAGGTGGACGGCTACAATTCGCTCCGCACGGTATCCACCGTGACGTTCTTTGCCGGGGTCGCGCTCGGCGCTACCGGCGTGGTGCTGCTCGTGTCTGCTCCCTCGGGGAATGGGACCGAGGTGGCGCTCGCGCTCGGGCCGGGCAGCGTGCGGCTCAACGGGAGCTTCTGAATGCGCCACCCGCTACGGCGCACCACGACGCTCGTCGCCGGCGGGCTCACGGCGGCGGCGTGTCTATTGCCGAGCCTCGAGGTCGATGATTCGCTCGGCGGGCAGGGCGGCGCGAGCGGCGAAGGCGGCGCGGCGACGGCGACGGTGACGGGACAAGGCGGCGGAGTGGACAGCGGCGCGGGCGGCCTCGCCGCCGGCGGAGAAACTTCGTCGAGCAGTACGACGACGAGCCCTTCTGCAACCACATCCGGCGCGGGTGGCGATATGTCGGCAGGCGGCAGTGCCGGGGGCGGTCAGGGCGGCGCCGAGGTGTGCCGGCTGGGGACGGTCACCTGCGGGGACGACGAGTGCGTCGACCTCGGTTTCAGCGAAGCGCACTGCGGAGACTGCGGGATGCCGTGCGGCTCCGGCGACGCGTGCTTGAGCGGCGAGTGCTGCGCGGAGGAGCCGCTCGCCGGCGGCGCCTGCAACCTGGACGGTTGCGGCTGTCCGGCGGGCGAAATCTGCTACCCGGACGAGCCGAGCACCGGGCTCCAGTGCCTCGAAAGCGACGATCTGGGCGAGGCCGAGGATTGTCAGGCCGGTGTCTGTGCTCAGGGTCTCGGGTGTTTCAACGACACGTGCAAACCCTACTGCGAGTCGGGTGCCGACTGTACCGAAGTGGACGGTGTCGCCGAATGCCTGCCTACTTTCTGGGCCACCACTCAAGCCGAGATTCCAGGCGTGAGCGTATGCCCGCGAGTCTGCGACTCTGCGTACCCGCAAGACCCGCTCGACGAGCTGAGAGGCTGTCCCGACAACTTCGGCTGTGCGCCGCACCGCGACGGCGCGAGCGATTGTTTTTTCCAGCCTGGCCTCGGCATACCCGGCGCTGCCTGCGCCAGCGACGCGCAGTGCACTCCTGGCCGCTTCTGCGACGCCGCGGACGGCTACTGCCGCGACTTTTGCTTGTCGAACCCCGACTGTAACCCCCAGGGCGGAACTTCGAGCACGTGCGTTTTCGACCTCGGGACAGATCCGTTGTTCGCCGGAAGCTTCGAGGTCGGCTACTGCACCCTTTGCACGAATACGTGCGCCTTCGACGACGACGGTGATTGCGACGACGGCGGCGACCCGTCCGACACCTTTCTTTGCACGTTCGGCACGGATTGCGCCGACTGCGGTCCGCGCTGAGCGCGGCCCCGTTCTGAAAACCGCCTGAGCTAGAAGCCGAGGTCCACCCTGGGATTCGAAGCGGACGACGGCGCCGTCTTCGAAGCCGGTGGCTTGCTCGTTTTCTTGGGGCGCACGACCTTTGCCGGCCGAGCCACGACAGCTTTCGCTGCGGGCACCAGTTTCGTCGGGAGAGCGGGGGGATCCGCGCTGGCCGTTGCCGGAGCAATCGCCGGTGTCGGATCGGCCGCCGCGAGCTCGGTGGCGTTCACGACCGGCTCCGGCGCGGCGGGCGGTGCATCGCCGGCCGGTGCCTGCGGCGGAACGACTTCGCGCGGCGCGCTGGCTGCTGCCGCCGGCGTTTCCGGTGCTCGAAGCCACCACCAGACAAGAGCGGCGCCGCCCACGACCACGCTGCCGACGAGACTCAAAGCGATCAGGGCGCCGCGGATCGGCTTGTACTTCGGCAGGCTCGGCTCGGTGAGCGAGAGCGCATTCTCGGTCAAGGCAAACTGGTGGGCGTCGGCCGGGGCGGGCGTTCTTCCCGCGCCGATGGCGTCGTTCAACGTCACGAGCGGGTGCGAGATCTCGTCCGAACGCGGCGCAGCTCCGAGCGCGAAGCCGGGGTTCGTCGTTTCCACGGATTCGTCCGCGTAGCCGCACACGGCGCGCAGGGCATTGGCTGCCTCCTTGGCGGTCGGAAAGCGATCGTCGGGGCTACGCGCGCAGCAGCGCGCGAACCACGCGTCGAAGCCGGGCGGAACCGGCGCGCGGGTGGAAGGAACGGGCAGGTCGCGCGCGCAGATGGCAAGCAGCAAGCTGCCCACGGTTTCCGCGTCGAAAGGCCGCCTCCCGGTGATGCATTCGAAGGCGAGCACGCCCATGGTCCAGATATCGGTGCGATGGTCCACCGTGCGCACGCCCTCGGCCTGCTCCGGGCTCATGTAGTACGGAGTGCCGAGCAACGCGCCCGTGCGCGTCCCGCTGTCTTCGAGGGCGCCGAGGCCGCGCGGCGTCGACTTGGCAATGCCGAAGTCCAACACCTTTGCGTGTTCCTCCTCGTCGTTCTTGATGATGAACACGTTCTCGGGTTTGAGGTCGCGGTGCACGATACCGGCCTCGTGCGCGCGCCCGATCGCGCGCGCGACGTGAGTCATGACGTGAGCCGCTTCGCGTGGAGACAACCGAACCGTGCGAGCCAGGCGATCGGCCAGGGATTCGCCCTCCAAGAGCTCCATGGCGATGTAGGGCGCCTCTTGGTCGACTCCGAAATCGAGAATCTGCACGACGTGCGGGCTGCGCAAAGCCGCTGCGGCCTGGGCTTCCCGCATGAAGCGCGCGTGAGCCTCGGGGTTGACGGCGATGTTGGGGTCGATGAGCTTGATGGCTACGGGCGAATGCAGCGTGAGGTGCTCCGCCCGCCACACCGACCCCATACCCCCTTGGTCGAGTTTGCTGACCAAGCGATATTTGCCGGCGAGGACTCGCGGAGCCTGGCCGGGAAGCATGCCGATGAGCCTAGCCTCCTGCCGACTCCGTCGCAAGCGCGGCTCGGTCGTACTTCGACGCTACTCGGCATGCCTTCGTATGCGCCTCGCGATACGGCGTGCAACCGCTGTTCGGCGGCACGGCCGCGCGGCCCGTCACGGTGGCTTGCCCCCCTTGACTCGTGCACGCAAGAGGCGTTGCTCTTGCCGGGCGCGACCTTGCTCGTGACGGCGCCGGTCGTCGTCGGAGACGAGCTCGAGCGACGGAACTTCGCAGGGTCTGCCGTTGTCGTCGAGCGCGACGTACACGAGGTACGCGGAGTTGGTGTGGGTTCTGCGTCCCGTGATCGGATTTTCTGCCACGACGCGTACGCCGACCTCGATCGAGGTCCTGCCCACGTAGTTGACGCGCGCGCTGCAGATCAGGAGCTCGCCGACGTGCACGGGCTCGCGGAACGTCATCGAGTCGATCGCTATCGTGACGCACGGCCTTTGCGCGTGGCGCATCGCGCTGATGGCGGCCGTCTCGTCCACCACCTTCATGATCACGCCGCCGTGTACGTTGCCGAACGCGTTCGCGTGCTCCGGCAGCATGAGTTGCGTCAGCGCCACTTCCGACGCCTGGACCGTCTTCGGCCTTGGCTCGCTCATGGCGGGACGCTACCCGCTTCTGGGGCCGCGTGCTACGCTGCGCCGCTCTTTCGAAGCGCGGCTCCGGTTTCCGCCGATGGACCTGCTCTACTTCGTCATCTTGATAGGCTCGCTGATTTTCGTCCACGAGCTCGGGCACTTCATGTTCGCCAAGGCGTTCGGCGTCAAGGTGCTCACGTTCAGCCTCGGTTTCGGTCCGAAGATCTTGCGCCTGCGCGGACGCGAAACCGAGTACTGCGTATCGCTCTTGCCGCTGGGCGGTTACGTCAAGATGCTCGAAGCATCCAAGACCGACTTGGTCTTACCGGAGGATCGCAAGCGCACGTTCGAGTCGCTGCCGGTCTACAAGCGCATCGTCATCGTGCTCGCCGGGCCGATGATGAACGTACTGTTTCCGGTTCTGTTGTATTTCGCGGTGTTCGTCAGCGACGGTCCCTTTCTACCGCCGACGGTCGGCGTCGTGCTGCCGAACCACCCCGCGGACGGCAAGCTGTTTCCGGGCGATCGCATCATGGCCGTCAACGGTCAGGAGGTCGGAACCTTCGACGAGCTCAAGCGCATCGTCGCGAAGAACCCCGGCATTCCCATGAAATTCAAGGTTTTCCGCGACACTCAGCACGTGGAAGTGGAAATCACGCCGGAGGAAACCACGCGCCGGCTGGAGCTCGACATCGTCGAGCGCGTCGGCACGGTCGGCATTCAACCGAGCCCGCCGGCCGCCGTGGTAGGCGTCCCCGACGCGGATTCGCCCGCGTACCGCGCGGGCCTTCGCAGCTTCGACGTGATCACCCAGGTTGCGGGCAAACCGATTCGCCGCTTCATGGACCTCGGTGCCGCTCTCGAGAGCAATCGCGGAGAAACGGTCCCCGTGATGTACTTGCGCCCCCTGCCGGTGACCGGAGCTCTCGGCGGGCTCTTGGATCTGGCGGTGTTCGACGCCGGCGTCGTCGCGCTCACGCCGAACGCCGGCGGCGTCACGTTGCTCGAACGCACCGGAATGGAGCTTGCCGACCTTTACGCGGCCACGGTGCCGGAGGACTCGTACCTCTACAAGGCCGGCCTGCGCTCCGGCGACAAGATCCTCGCGCTCGACGACGAACCGGTGCCCGCCTGGTCGACGTTGGTCGACCGGCTGCGCGAAGCTCCCGATCGGCCTCACCGTATCGACTTTCTCGCGGCACGTGACGGGCGTGTTCGCTCCGGCACGTTTCAGATGCGGCGCGAGGAGTTCACCGACGAGCACGGCCAGAAGTTCGCCCGTTACGTGCTGCCATGCGGGAGCTGGGCGAATCGCGTGTCGCAACAGGTCGGGACTTGCTCGGCGGCGACGGCGCAGCAGTGGCTGCCGCTGGCGCTCGAGGAGCGCGTCGATCACCCGGCGCCGATTCGCTATGCGATGGAGAAGGCCGTCCAAGAAACGGTGGACGTCACGCACTTCATCGTGGTCGGAATCTGGCGCCTGTTGCAGGGAAAAATCAGCCTGAAGACACTGTCGGGGCCCATCACGATCTACGAAGTCGCCGGAGAGGAAGGTCGAAAAGGCGCGGACTATTTCATGTGGGTGATGGCGCTCATCAGCATCAATCTCGGCCTCTTGAATCTGCTCCCGATCCCGGTGCTCGACGGGGGGCACCTGATGTTCTTCGCGCTCGAGGGAATCATGCGGCGCCCGCTGCCGCTTCGCGTGCGGGAGCTCGCGCACATCGTCGGTATGACGATTCTGCTCGCGCTGATGGCGCTCGCCTTCAAGAACGACGTCGAACGGCGCTGGGACGTCATCGTGGGACAAGTCCGCGAGCTCTTCGGATGAGCCGTCCGCGGACCGTGTCGCGCGGCGGGGCTCTGCCGGTCACCGCGCGCCGCGTGGCGGCGCGCGTCGTCGAGCGCGTCGAACGCGATCGCGCCTACCTCGCGCCCGCCCTCGACGCCGAGCTCGCACGCAATCCCGTGCTCGACGGCCGCGACCGCGCGCTCGCGACCGAGCTTGCGTACGGAGTCGTGCGGACGGCGCCCGCCCTGACGAGGCGCATCGAACGCTTCGCGAAGCGGCCGCTTGCCCGGACGGAAGGTGCCGTACGCGCGCACCTCTTGGTGGCGGCGTATCAGCTCTCGTTTTCGGAGCGCATTCCGCCGTTCGCCGTCGTGAGCGAAGCGGTGCAGGCAATTCGCGACCAAGGCGGCGCCGCCGCGGCCGGGTTCGCCAACGTCGTGCTGCGCAAGCTCGCCGCCGCGGCAGACCCGCTCGCTCTGCGGGACGCAGTGCTGCAAAGTGTGCCGCGCTGGCTCTACGACGCGCTCGTCGCGAGCTCGGGGGTGGGGGAGGCGCGCGCCCTCGTCGGGGCCGATGCGATGCCGCCTCCGTTCACGGTTCGGCCGGTCGCCGGCGCGCCGCTGCCCGAAGAGCTCGCGAACGGCGAGCCCGCGCCCGGCGTTTCCGGCGCGCGCCGGCTGCGCAAGGCCGGCGACCTTCGCAAGCTCGCCGGCTTTGCCGAAGGCAAGTTCGTGGTCCAGGAAGCCGGAGCGCAGCTGGTGGCGCTCGCGCTCGGCGCACGGCACGGAGAGCGAGTCCTCGACGCGTGCACGGGTCGTGGTGGAAAGGCGCTGCTGCTCTCGGAGCGGGTTGGAAGCTCCGGAACGCTCGCGCTCGCCGACCTTCATCCGCAAAAGCTCGAGCAGGCCGCGCGCGAGTTCGCTCGCCTCGGGCTGGCCGAGCCGCAGCGGTACGCGGTCGACTGGGCCGCGGGTAGCGGCGAAGTCCCCGAGGGCTTCGATCGCGTGCTGGTCGATGCGCCGTGCAGCGGCACCGGGACGCTGCGGCGGCGCCCCGAGATCATGCGGCGGCTCGAGCCCGAGGATCCGGCGCGCATCGCGCGGCAATCCGCAGCAATCCTGCGCGCGGCGGCGCTGCGCGCTCGAAAGGGAGGGTGCGTGGTCTTCGCCGTATGCAGCGTGCTGCCCGTCGAGTGCGAAGCCGTCGTCGACAGCGTCGCGGATTGCCTGGAGCCCGAACACTTCGATGCTCCAGAGCTCGAAGCGCTCGGTGTCCGCGGTACCGCTCGAATTCGCCTGCTGCCGCTTGCGCACGGAACCGATGGGTTCTTCATCGCGCGCTTTCGCCGCCGCTAGCCTTCGGTCGAAGCAGTCGGTCGCCGGGCGCGCGCCGACCGCCGCGCCCCCGGGGTAAGCCCCTTGCTTTCGGCCGCCATCGCGACCAAGAATCCCCGCCATGTCCGGCTCCGGTTGGCAGGGCACGTTCACGGCCCTGGTGACGCCCTTCACCGCGGACGGCGAAGAAGTCGATTGGGACGGCTTCGATCGCTTGCTCGAGCTCCAGCTTTCGGCTCGCTTGCGCGGCCTCGTGCCCTGCGGCACGACCGGAGAAGCGCCGACGCTGAGCGCAGAGGAACAAGTCGAGATCGTCCGGCGCACCGTCCAAAAAGCCCGCGGCAAGGCGCTCGTCGTGGCCGGTACCGGCTCGAACGACACGAAAAAGACGGTTCGAGCTTCCGAGCGCGCGCTCGAAGCGGGCGCCGACGCGGTGATGCTGGTGAACCCCTACTACAACAAGCCTAGCCAGGAGGGCATGTTCCAGCACTTCCGGTACGTGGCGGAGGCCGTCCAGGCGCCGGTGATTCTCTACAACATCCCCTCGCGCACCAGCGTCACGCTGAGCGCCGAAACCACGGCGCGGCTCGCGGACGCTTGCCCGAACATCGTGGCCGTCAAAGACGCGACCGGCAGCGTGCTCTACTGTCAGGACGTGCTCAGCCGCGTCGGCGATCGGCTGACGGTGTTGAGCGGGGACGATCCGCTCACGTTGCCGCTGCTCAGC
>DASWGX010000711.1:0-1770 GCA_036393455.1 Polyangiaceae bacterium | reverse complement strand
CGCCGGGCCCGCGCGGTGGGGCTCTGGAACGGGCGCCTCCGCCTGACGTCGGCGGAGCGGCGCCTGGTCTTTCGCTTGCGCTGGCTCAAGCTCGCAGGACGGCTCGACGCCGCTCGCTTCGCGCCGAGCCTCAACGATTGGCGTGCGTACTACCGACTCTTGCTCGAAGAGCCGGCGTTTTTCGGTGAAACGTCCGAGCGCGACGCCATCGCCCGACTGCAGCACCTGGACGCCGGCTACCCGGCGGACTTCGCGCTCGGCGTGATCGCGTTCAAGCGCGGCAATTATGCGGCTGCCGCGAACCTCTTCGACGATCACCTGGAACGGAACGGTCCCTGGTCGCTCAGGGCGCGTCACCACCGGCGTGCCGCGCTCGAGGGCGCGCCGCCTGAGCCGTGACCGGCCGCAGGGGATCTTCCAAAAACTGGCCCGCCCGGTGCGCCCGCGCGTAGACCTCGAGGGCGCCGCCGCGCGAGGCTTCGATAAGCCGCACGGGGCGCGGAGGCTCGAACGCATGCCGGCCGTCGACCATACGAACCGCGAGCTCTTGTTCAAGATCGTCTACTACGGCCCGGGGCTCGGCGGAAAGACGACCAACCTCGAGTACATCTACGGGCACTCGCAGAAGCAGCGCCGCGGCAAGCTCCTCAGCTTGTGCTCCGAGAGCGAGCGCACGCTGTTCTTCGACCTTTTGCCGATCGGCCTCGGCCGCTACAAGGGTTACTCGATTCGGCTTCACCTCTGCACGGTGCCCGGTCAGGTATTTCAAGACCGCATCCGGAAGCTCGTCCTCACCAACGTCGACGGCGTCGTGTTCGTCGCGGACAGCCAAGAGCCGATGCTCGACTCGAACGCGCTGAGCTTCGAGAACCTCTGCGACAACCTGCAGCTCCACGGACTCGATCCGAAGGCGACGCCGCTCGTGGTCCAATACAACAAGCGTGATCTCGACACCGCGCTCGAGCTCCCCGAACTCCGGCGGGAGCTCGGGGTCCCGCGCGGGACCGTCGAAATCGAGGCGAGCGCGCGCTACGGCATCGGAGTCTTCGAAACACTGAAGGCGATCGTCACCGAGTGTCTGTCGAAGGTCGGGGAGCCGAGAGCGCTGGCGAGCCGCCGCGCGTCCTCCATCCTTCCCGGGCGGCGTGCGAGCGGCTACCCCGGCGCGACGGCGGCCCGGGGCCGACAACGCGTCGAGCTTCCCCCGCCCCCGCCCGCCCCGAGCTTCGGTGCGAAGGGCTCGAAGAGCAGCCGATCGAAGGCCGTCGGCGCCTGACTCTTTTTCGCGGTGCATCCGGCGCCGCGCGCGCTCGTCCGCGGCACCCAGGGGACGGACGCCCGCGCGTCCCGTGCTAACACGCCGAGCCCGTGCCGAACGTCGACGCGCTGCTCAATGCCGGTGACCGGCCGCTCCTTGCGATGAGCGAGGCCGCGCAGCGCGCGCTCTGCGCGCCGGGCCTGCATCACTTCACCGACGCGCGCGGCTCGGCTTCGGCCTACTTCGCTCGGGCGTTGATCGAACGTGGGGCCCACGTCGTCGTCGTCACGGCGGACGCCGACGCGGCGCGCCGGGCGCGCGCCGATCTACGCACGTTCCTCCATCCGTTGCCCCTGCCGGGCCTAAAGGAGGCCGTTCCCGGCGCCCGCGATCCCTGGCTCTTGCTCGCGGCCGATCATTCCCCGTACGCCGAGGTGCACCCGGAGCGCCGCGTGCTCTTGGAACGGGCCAGTGCACTATTTGCCGTGGCCCGCGGCGACTGGCAATCGGCG
>DASWGX010000710.1:0-12609 GCA_036393455.1 Polyangiaceae bacterium | reverse complement strand
GCCGTGAGGCTGCTGACCAAGAGCACGCAGGTGTTGAGCGCGCCGAGCGCGCTGTCCATGTAGTAGTGCGCGTAGACGAACACCTCCGGACGCGCCGCTCGAAACACGAAGTACGCGCAAAAAAGACCGCCGAAAAACAGGATCTCCGCCAGGAGGAAGACCCAGGTGCCCATCTTGCCCGCGTCGAAGCGCAGTTGCCCGTTCTCGAACTGCACCGGAAGCGGCGGCGGGTCCGAGACGAGAGTGTTCGCCGCGCCCAGTGGATGACGCGCCGAGTCGGGCGAGGCTTCCGAGCCGGGCTCCTGCTCGAATCTGTCCGAAGCGTGTTCCATCCGATGAGCTTTCGTTCGAACGCCTTCAGCGGCCCTTGGGACCAGACAACCAGGCCGGGTCGGCGACGAGGGGCGACTTGCCGTCCCAGCCTTCGCGCACCGCGGCCACTTCCTGCTCCGTGACCGCATCACCTTGGTTGTCGAGGTTCGTGCGCACGTAGCTCAACACCGCAGCGATCTGAGCGTCGTTCAGCGGGGGCTTCGGCATCTCGCTGTTGAATGACGCGCCGTTGACCCTGATCTCGCCCTTGAGACCCGCAAGCAGAATCCGGATCGAGCGTTCCTTGTCGTCCATCAAAAAGTCCGATCGGCGCAACGGAGGAAAGGCCCCGGGAAGCCCCTTGCCGTCCGCCTGATGACAAGCCGCGCACACGGTGGCGAAAATGGTCGCGCCGTCCTGCGCGCCGCTTCCTACCTCTCCTTTGGAGGGCAATCCGAAGTCGACGACTTTCGCGAGCCGCGTACCGGGCGTGTAGAGCGACGCCGCGGTTCGCCCGGAAAAGATCATCTGGTTGTCTTTCCCTTCGACCTTGAGCTGTCCCATCGTGCCCTTGTTGAACGCGCGGAACATCGAGTGGTCTACGAACGCGTACTCCCCCGGCACCTCGACGGTGAACTCGACGATCGCCGAGCCGCCGGCCGGGATGGCGGTAGTCTGAACGTTGCGCTGATTCGGAACGACGCCGCCTTCCTGGTACACGGCGTCGAAGATTTCGCCGATGACGTGAAACGAGGAAACCAGGTTCGGGCCCGCGTTGCCGAGATAGACGCGAATCTTGTCGCCGACTTTGGCTTTGAGCGCCTTGTCTCCGAGCAGGGCGCCCACGCGGCCGTTGAACACGACGTACTCCGGCTCTTCCTTGAGCGCCTTCTCGAGCGAGAACCGCTGCGGACCGGTCTCCCCGAACTTGCCTTCGGTATAAAACTCGCTCTGGACGATCTGGTACTCGTGGTCGACTTCCGGCAGGCCCTGCTTCGGCTCCACGAGGATCTGACCGAAGAGCCCGTTGGCGATGTGCAGCCCGGCGGGCGCCGTCATGCAGTTGTACAAGTAGAGGCCGGGACGCAGGGCGCGCCAGGTGAACACGGCGGAGTGACCGGGAGCGACGTGCGACGCTTCTCCTCCGCCCCCCGGACCCGTGGCGGCCTGGAAATTGATGCTGTGCGCCAGCGAGTTGTCCGGGTGGTTGTGCAGGTGCACCTCCACGAGGTCCCCTTCGCGGACGCGCAGGAACGGACCCGGCGCGTCGTCTCCGAAGGTCCAGTAGGCGTAGGTGACGCCGTCCGCGAGCGCCTTGACGTGCTCTTTGATCTCGAGGTCGACGACGACGCGCGTCGCATAGCTGCGCGCGACGGGCCTCGGAACGACGGGCGCCGAGGTGGTGACCGCGCTCTCCTTGCCCTGAACCGGGTCGAGCGGTTCGTTCGACCACACCACCTTCGGATCGGCCAGATTGCAGCGGGAAAGCGCGAATGGAGCTGCCACGGCGACCACGCCGAGCTGAATCAAGAACGGAACGTACTTCATCAGGCACTACCTCCTGCGACGGGCGCCGATTCTTTTCCCGCGCGGGGCGCCAGCTGCGCGAGCACTGCAATCTTTCGACGGTGAATGAGAGGCGAGAACGGTGATTGCGAGGGCAGCTTTCCTGCGCCTCGTTGCGGCCGAGCGGCCATTGCCCAGCACTGCCAACCGGGAGTTGAAGGAGGTGACGAACATGTTCGGAGTTCGCTTCGATCACGCGCGCGTGTCCGAAGCTTCCCTCCAAAGCTTTGTCGCGCCCACAAATAAGGCTCCTGACAAGCAAAAGTAAAGTGATTTCGTTACCAGGCGAGCTTGACAAGCCGGGTAGAATCACCTTTTCACCCCAGGGGATAACCCGAATATGGTGCAGCTTCGCCACGGAGACGGCGACAGCGTGGCGCACGAATTCAAGAGTTAGATTGCTTCTGAAGCAATCGGCGCCAGAAAACCGGGAAAAACAGCGCGCTTTTCGCCAAGGTGTGAACACCTGCCCCTTGCACCTAAACAAGACTGCACGCGCACAACGTTGATCGCGTGTCACCGAAAAAGCAACCGCTCACGAATTAATGTTACAAGAAAAACGCGTATCCCCACGAAAAAATCCCGTACGTGACTGAACGCTCGATAGCGAGTACGGTCGGCCCACGCCACGCCGTCGTCAATGCCGGCCTGGCAGTCTCCAAAGCGCCAACACGTCGGACTTTGCGAACCGTCAACGGCCCGCCCTACGTCCGACGCGACCCGGTAGGAAGCCGATGAATTCGCCGTTCGATCCTGCGGAAACCAAGAGAATCAGCCGCCGGCACCGCGCAGTGAGCTGGGCGTTCGCCCTGAGCGCCTGCGCGCTCGCCGGGCCTGCCTTTGCCCGTCACGGCGAGCTGCCGAACCGCATTCCCGAAGCGGCTCCGTACAACACACGGGAGGCAGAACGGCATCCTCCTCCCTACGAAGCCGCGTTCGCCGGCAGCGGCAGCCCCAACGTCTGCGCCCAATGTCACGAACGGATCTTCGAAGAGTGGAACGGTTCGATGATGGCCAATGCCTGGCGCGATCCGGCTTGGCGCGGGGCGTTTTTGCTGATTGCTCGGCTCGTTTCCACCGACGGCCACTGCGACATCCCCGATCCCCCGGACGGCACCAAGAAAAATCGCATCAACCCGTTCGCCAACGACGATTGCACGTCCACTTTCGACCTCGGAACGCAAAAGCACACCACGCAAGGTTCGGGTTCGCTGCTCGACGGCTTCTGCTCGCGCTGTCACATGCCCGCCAACTACATCGATGCGGTCAAGCTGAAGAACGTCACTCGCGACAAGGAAACCGAGCTCGAGCACGGGCTGATCGACCCCGACTTCGATCCAACCTCCGACCGAGGCACGGGCTTCGCGTTTGCAACGGTCGACGCGGATCATCGCAACACCGAACCGGGCAAGCTCGGCATCACGTGCACGTTCTGTCACACCATCGCGGAAACTCGTGACACGCCATTTCACAACTACGAGCGTTCGGGGCTCGAGTACACGCCGGCGCTCGGCCGCGGCTCGCGCGCCGAGCTCTTGCCCAAGCCGTTTCAGGAAAGCTTCGAGGCGCCCGCGCCCGACGCGCTGAACCTCGGCTACGGCGTGGGCGCCGGCTCGTACCGCGTATCGCCGCAGGCATTGACGCACCCGGAACGCTTCGGGCCGCTCAGCCACGAGCAGCACGAGGGGCGCGTCGACAGCTACGTCAGCAAGACGTTCGATTCGAAGATCGAGTACCAGAACAGCGACTTCGAAGGATCGATCCACAAGGGCAGCTACCACGTGCTGTTCGAACGCGCCGAGATGTGCGCCGCGTGTCACGACGTGACCAATCCGCTGACGATCAAGAACGAACTGGGCCGCTGGGTGGGCGGCTTTCCAATCGAGCGCACCTACAGCGAGTGGGCGCACAGCCGCTACGCCGACAGGCCGGGGAACGAGAATTTCAACCCGGCCTTCAAGCGCGATTGTCAAACTTGCCACATGCAGCAGGACTACGGCCGAGCGGGAACTGCACAAACCCTGTTCGAAGACACGGGTCCCGTGGCTCCGCTGGCGGGAAAGGCGGCCCAGACGGGCCCCGAACGGCCCATCTATCACTCACATCACTTCGTCGGAGGCAACTCCTACTCGAGCAGGCTAGTTGGCGCCAACGCCGACGCTCAGGGCAAGGCGTACCCGTACCCCGAGCTCTCGGCGTACAGCTATTCGTCTGCCGACCCGGAAAGCCCCTACTACAACGCTTACTGGGAAGGGACTACCGACGTCGGACCCCCGGTGCAGCAGGTCAGAATGGCCTGGGACCGCCTGCGGAACGCCCTCGAGCTTTCGCTGGAGGCGCCCGAGCTCGCGAACTCCGGCGCGGCCGCACCGATCAAGCTCAAAGTGATCAACAGCGGGACCGGGCACAATTTCCCGACCGGGTTTCCCGAAGGTCGCAACGCTTGGGTCGCCGTGCGCGCGTTCGACGTCGATAGCGGGCGCGAGTTACAAATCGACGACTCTTTCTGGAAGCGCCGGTCGCTCGGCGTGGGCTACCTGACCGATCGCGACAGCATCGACCCGAGCTTTCCGGGCTGCAAGTGGAAGGTTCCGGCCGGGTCTCCCGATCCGTACGCGTGGCAGTTTCGTGCGGTGGCGTCGCTCGGCGACGGGTGTCCGACGCTCGACCTCCCCTACGCCGCTCCGCTCAACATGGCGGTCAACGAAACCGGCTTGCCGATCGACGCCAGCGGGGCCGTGATTGGTCGCGAAAACCCGCTCGGGCTGCCGCAGTTCAAGGATGTCGACCGGGACGGCGACGCTTACGACGATTCCTTCCTGCTGGACAATCGCCTGCGGCCGCTGCCGCACAAGGGAGCGACGCTCGAGCTCGACCGCTACTCCGTCGTCATTCCCGAGGGCACGGTAGGACCGGTGGCCGTCAGCGTCGCCGTCTACTACCAATCGATGGAAGCGGTGGTGGCGAAGAAGTTCCTCGGTAATCTGGCGGATACCGATCGCGATCACGTGCTCGAGCCCTGCGTGCTGAACGGGCCGTGCGACGGGCGGACGCCGAAGCTCGAACCAGCCGTGGTCGAGGGTTCGCCTCCAGTGCCGATCCGGGTGCTGAGCAAGATCATCAACGTGGAAGGTCGGACCGACGAGGTCGCGCCGCGGTTCTCCATTTATCCCGCGGCGTTCGAGACCAACGCCTACGTCGACGCCGTCATCAAGGTGACCGCGAGCGAGCCGATCAGGCCCATCGACGCGAAGCAGTTTCGCTTGACGGACGCCGGCGGCAACCTCGTACCGGGAAAGGTCGCGCAGATCGCGGACTATACCTGGGCGCTCTTTCCCGATCCCATCTTCTTGGAGCTCGGCACGACGTATCACGTCAAGCTGGATGGCCCGCTCTGCGACCTGAACGATAACTGCGATACCGACGACGTTGCCTGGAGCTTCACCGTCTCGAGCGACCCGACGGGGGGAGCGGCGGATACTCGCCCGCCGCCTCCCCCGGCGCCGCTGGTCGACCCGAGCCCGAAAGCAGAGATCGCGCCGCAACGGACGCTGCCGCGCGGTGTGGCGATCGCGATCGTAGCCGCGGGAGCCTTTCTGCTGGGGCTCGGCGCCGCGTGGGTCGTCGGGAGGTTTCAGCCCGCCGCGAGCCGCTGATGGCGCTGGGCAGAAGCCGCGGCCGGGTGCTAGTTAGCACCGCATGCCGGCGTGCAAGTCCTGCGGAGAAACGGCCGACGAGCTCGTCGCCGTCAAGGTTGCCGGAAAGTCGCGCAAAGTCTGCGATGACTGCGCGGAGCGCCTGCGCGAAGAAGCGGATGTGCTCGAGGAGAGCGAAGCCGCCGTCCAGCGGATGATGGATTTCAAGGGGCGGCGCTGAGCGAAGCCTTCCCCGCGTGCAAGAAAGCCGACCTAAGGGGTCGAAACCATCGAAAGCGTCGAGGCCGCGCAATCCTGCAGGCTAAATTCTCCAGGCGCAGCTGCCGTTCGCCGGAGTGTGTCGTTTCCCCTCCGCAAGCCGGATCACGACGGTGCCGAAGCCCCCGGGCTCGAGATCGTCTCCGCGGGCCGCTCCCACGCGATCGGCACGTGGCAAAACGTCGTGATCGCCGTCTGGAGCACCGCCATGGACTTCGACGACGTCGAACGGCTCGACGCGGCGCTCGAGGGGCACCTGTTTTGGAGGCGCGAGGTCGCCTTGATTCAGGTCATCGAGGAAACGGCCGAGGCTTCCAACGCGAGCGTTCGCCGCGGGCTTGCCCGCCTGCTGACGCGCCATGCCGCGAAAATACCGTGCTCCGCCTTCATCGTCGGAGGAACCGGCTTTCACGCCGCCGCGGCGCGGGCGATCATCACCAGCGTCGCGCTTGTGAGCAAGGCCAGGTTTCCCCAGGTCGTTCTTTCGAACCCGATGGCCGCGGCAAACTGGGTGGATCGCCATCTCAACTCCGACGCGCAGCTGCCGCGAGCGGCCGCGCTCGGCGCCGCCATCGAGCGAGTGAGGCTGGCGGCGCTGGTTGAGCCGGGCTCTCACTGACCGGCGTCGTCGTGATCGTGGTCGTGAGCCGGCTCCTCGTCTGACGTCCCGGGGTCCGCAGCGTCGCTCAAGTACGGCGCCACCTTGCCGTCGCCGTCCGTGTCGAGAAACACCGGGTTCGTGAAGGCGAACGGAACGGCCTTCGTCTCCGGCAGCACTTGCCCGAGCGGCTGCCGTCCCCTAACGACGACCAGAATCCAGCCGTCGCGAGGAACCGCGACGCGACGGCGCCACTGAATCCGCGCGGGAGCTCCGCGCCGCTCGACCTTTCGCGTCAGCGCCACGCTCTCGCCGTTCACGAAGAGCTCCGCCTCGCGAACATCGACCCACGGCGGCGCCCGCACTCCGACTTCGACGGCGACGAACCCGTCTTCGACGAGAACCAAGTCTCCAGGCTGGGCGCGCCCGTTCAGCCGCAACGAAATGAAGGGACCGTTGGAGACTTGGGCGCGGCCCATGACGAGCGCGCCCGCCACTTGATCGGGCAAGCGTTTGCCCGCCTGATCCGCCTCCAGGCGCACGTAGGTTCGCGGATACCCGGCCCACTGATAGGTCAAACGGTGCGAATCCGAATTGCCCACCGCCGTGAAGCGATGGCCGCGACCGAGCAGCGCGAACCAGTCCTTGAGGTTCCGCTCGATGGCCGTTTCATCCTCGAGCTCGAAGCCGTTCACGACTTCGATCGAATCGAAGTCGAGGGCCGCGGAGTCGACGCGCGTGTGCCCCGTTTCGGGGTCGAGGCCGATGTAGTCGAAGTAGCCGATCCCCTTCATGCGCGGGTGATTGACCTGCAGTACCGCCCACGGCGCGTGCGTCCGCACCGCGGCGAAAATCTCGGCCGGATGGACGCCCGCGTAGGGCGGGGCCGGCGCGTCTCGCGGGTACGGAAAGGCGATGAAATGCCCCCAGCCCGACGTCGTGATTTCGATGCCCGTCGCCGAACCGAGCAACGCGTCGAGCCGGGTTCGCCGGAGCACCGGGCCGTAGTCGCTCACGTGGTTATGGTCGGTGGCGGCGGCGAACTCGACTCCTTCGGCGGCGAGGGACAGAACGCGATCGGCGAGAGTCACCGTCGAGTCGAAGCTCGGCTCGGCATGGACGTGCAGGTCGCAGCCGAGCCAGCCGGGGTGATCGACGAGGCGCTCGAGCTCCGCTCGCAGCACCGCGCCGGTGTCGGCGCCGATGGCGACCTCCCGCTCGAATAGCGAGTACTCGAAGCCTCGCGTGACGGTGACGCGGTAGCGTCCGCGCGGAAGCTCGACCTTTCCCTCGCTCTGACCCGCGTACACCACGTTGCGGACGCCGCTCGCCCGCTCCACCGTTCCGAAGTTCGGATCCGGCGTCACGCCGGCACCGCGAATGACGAGGCGCGCCGGCATCGGCCGGCCTGCGGAATCGACGACCGAGTAGCGCAAGAAGCCCGGCTCGGGAGCGATCATCCCGACGGCCTCGGTGGCGCCTTCGCGCACGCGGATAGGCTGTTCGTCCGAGCCGCCGGGTGCGACCAATTCCAGTCGATACCGCCCTACCGGCAGATTCAGCGACAGCACGGGCGTGCTCGGCACGCGTACCTCGAGCTGGACCCTGCCGTCGGGGCTCTTCACGAGAAGCCGCGCCCACGAGCTGTCACGGCCGAGCGCCACCCTGACTTCGCCGAGTCTGCGCTTTTGGAGCGACCAGGCCACGGCGGCGGCTTCGTCCAGGCCGCCCGAGACGACGACGAAGTGACGTCCATAACGGCGCGTCTCCCCCGCGGCGAGGTCCGAAGCGTCGTCGAAGACCTGAACTTCGCTCGGACCGGTCCGATCCCGGATGAAGAACGTCTGGCGCACGCCCTCGGGCACGAGAGCGTAAGCCAGTCGCGGAGCTCGCCGCGCCACCCACGGTACCGACGCGACCAATTCTTCCTCCACGTAGCCCTGGCCGGGCGCGAAAGGAGCGTCGCCCGGCCAGCGCACCCGATCCCCGAGCCGCACGGCGCGCAGGTTTTGACCGGAGCGGTTCTCGAGCGTGGTCGTGAGCTCCGCCCACGGCTCGGAGGCGGGTAGGCGAATCATGGTGACGACGCGCACTTCGGGGTCGCCGGAAGACTGCACGACGCGAATCGCTGGCCTATCTTCGAGCACCGCCGTCACCGACTCGACTGCGAGCTCTACGTCCCGCTGTGCGACGCGCAGGACGGTTCGTGCGTCGTACAAGGCGTCGTCACCGAGGTCACGAGCGCCGAGATCGAGCAGGAGGCCGCGTCGCAAGGCCCGTTCGACTCCACCGGCGCTGGCGCCGACCGCGAGCCTCACCATCTCGCTCTCGAGTCGGTAATCGCCGGGACCGGCGGCCGCCCGCAGGGCGTCGGCGACCGGCGCCTTTACGGCCCAGAGCTTCACGCCGTTTCTTTGCATCGGCAGCGCGGCGCTCTCCGGCTCGCCTCGGCGGAGCGCGCACGTCATGACGAGGGCGACAATCGCGGCGCTCGCGGCCGCACCGGCGGCGATCCAAAGGGCTCGACGTTCCACCTTCCTGGCCTAGTCGGGCAGGCAGCCGCTGGCAAGGTGACCTCCGTTGCTTCATAGTCCGCGCGCCTCGTCATGAACGAAATCGAAAACAAGGTGGCGCGCCGCCGTACGTTCGCGATCATCTCGCACCCTGACGCCGGCAAGACCACGCTCACCGAGAAACTTCTGCTGTTCGGCGGCGCGATCCAGCTGGCCGGCGCGGTGAAGGCGCGAGGCGAGCAGCGGCGAGCACATTCGGATTGGATGAAGGTGGAGCGCGAGCGGGGTATCTCGGTCACGGCTTCGGCCATGACGTTCGAGTATACCGGCCGAACGTTCAACCTCCTGGATACGCCCGGACACCAGGACTTCAGCGAAGATACGTACCGGACGCTCACGGCCGTGGACTCCGCCGTCATGGTGCTGGACGCCGCCAAGGGCATCGAAGAACAAACGCGCAAGCTGTTCGAGGTATGCCGGCTGCGCGACGTGCCCATCACGACGTTCGTGAACAAGCTCGACCGCGAAGGGCGCGAGCCTTTCGAGCTCTTGGACGAGGTGGAGCAGACCCTCGCCCTGGAGACGACGCCCGCGAGCTGGCCCATCGGCATGGGGCGAGACTTCCTCGGCTGCTACGACCTAGTGCAGGATCGCTTGTTGCTCGTGCCGCGCGGGGGCGGGCGCGCGACGGAAGTGATCGAGACGTGCACCGGCCTCGACGACCCGAAGCTCGACCGACTGCTCCCCGAGTCGGCGGTGCGGCGGTTGCGCGAGGAGGTCGAAATGGCGCGCGGCCTGTGCCCGCCGTTCGACCTCGACCAGTACCGTGAGGGTCACCTTACGCCCGTCTACTTCGGCAGCGCGCTCAACAACTTCGGCGTGCGCGAGCTGCTCGAAGGGCTTTCGGAGCGGGCTCCCCCCCCGCGAGTGCAGCACGCCAAGGAACGCGACGTTTCTCCGATCGAGCCGAAGGTGAGCGGATTCGTGTTCAAGATTCAGGCCAACATGGACCCGAAGCACCGCGACCGCATCGCCTTCGTCCGCCTGTGCTCCGGCCACTTCCGCCGCGGCATGAAGCTCTTTCATGCTCGCAGTAAGACGACGATGGCCATTCACAATCCAGTGCTGTTCTTGGCGCAGGATCGCGAGCTCGCGGAAGAAGCCTTCGCGGGTGACATCCTGGGGATTCCGAACCACGGGAAGCTGCGCATCGGCGATGCTCTCACCGAAGGGGAGGTTCTGAGCTTCACGGGCATCCCGAGCTTCGCGCCCGAGCTGTTGCAGCGCGTCCGGCCGGAGGACCCCATGCGCGCCAAGCACCTCGGTCGAGCTCTGGAACAACTCGCCGAGGAAGGCGTAGCGCGCGTGTTCAAGACCAACGTTGGCGGCCAGTGGATCGTCGGAGTCGTCGGAAGCCTGCAATTCGACGTGCTCGCGGATCGCATCCGCACCGAGTACGAAGTCGCGGTCGTCTTCGAGGCGGCCGCGCTCTACACCGCGCGCTGGATCGAGGCGGAGCCTGTCGAGCTGAAGCGCTTCCAGGCGGGGAACCAGGGGTACCTGGCGAACGACCACACCGACCGGCCGGTGTTCCTGGCTCGCAACAACTGGCACCTCGAAACGACGGCCAAGGACTGGCCCAAAGTGCGCTTGCTGAAGACGGTCGAGCAGAACGACTAGGTCGGGACCCGTGACGCCTCCGGCGCGAGGACGCGGCGCTCCGAAAAACCCTTGCCGGGACGGCTCACTCGAGTAAAGTCGGCGCATCAGGACCATGGGGAACCGGGCGGCGGCGATGATTTTCTCGACTCTCACGACCTTTGCGTGCGCGGGCGGTGACCCACAACCCGAAACGTCGGCCGAAGTGTTCTGCGAAGGGGTCTGCAGCGTGGCAGTGCGTTGCGGCGAGCCTTCGACGCAGCGCTCCTGCGTGGGCTTTTGCATTCGGCAGGAACCCGGGTTGTCGAATTACGCGTTCGACGCGGCGAGCGCGTACGGCGATTGTCTGTCGAAGCTCGACTGCGTCGTCTTCTACTCGGAGGGGGCCTTCGAGGGCTGTTGGGAAACGGCCCGTTCTCGCGTCGCCGTCGACGAGAGGACGCGAAGCTTCTGCCTCGAGCACACGCGCGAGTACTTTCAATGCGCCTACTCGTTCACGACCCAAGAATGCGAGGACATCTACAAGATGTGGTCGGACGGGGTCAAAGAGCGCGTTGCCGCTTGTCATGCGACCGGCTGTGACGCCCTGGACGCGTGCGTCGGCGACGTCTTCGACGACGTCTACGCGGAGCTGTGATGCGTGCCACCGCTGCTCCGACCTTGCTCGCGCTCGGGCTCGTTGCCTGCGGCGGCGGCAGCGAAGACCCTTCTGCCGGTGCGCTACACAGGTTTCCGGTGCCGGGGTGCGAAGCTTTCGATCACGCGCCGTGCGACGTGCGCGAAGAGGCGTGCCAGGCGCAGCTCTTCGACCTCGCGCTGTGCCTGCGCGGCGGCGGCAGCGGCGCTCCCCCCGCGGTTTCGCTGATGACCGAGCCCGAATATGCAGAATACCTGAACGGCCTGGTCGAGCCCCCGCCCCAGCCCAACCACTACGAGCGCGCGCTCGTGATGCTCCGGCTCGTCGCAGCGGCGGCGTTCGAGCCGGCAACCGTCGTCGCGGAAAGGGTCACGAACGTCCTGGGCGTGTACCGGCATGCGACGGAAGACGTCGTGATCATCGACCACGGAGCAGCAACGGACGATGAAACGGCAAGCCGAGTCTTGATCCACGAATTCATCCATGCGCTCCAGGATCGCGACGTCGACCTCGAGGCGCGCGACGAAGAGTACGCTTCTTCCTACGACTCCTACCTCGCCGTGCGCGCGCTGAGCGAGGGAGAGGCTCGCCTGCACGAGATCCGGTACTTGGCCTCGCTCTCCGGCGTCGACCCCGGCGCCGTCGACTGGCGCGTGCGTTTCCAGCGCAGCCTCGAGTACAGTGAGGGCTGGGTCTTCGAGCAGACGTCGCCGTACAGCGCCGCGTACGACGTGTTTCCGTATCAGTGGGGCGCGCGTTACCTGAACTTCGCCTGGGAGGCCGGTGGCTTCGACGCGGTGCTCGCGCGTTTCGCGTCGCCGCCGCTCACCACGCACACGCTGATGACGAGCATCGACGCCGCAGCGGAGCCCGTGACGCCCAGCGCGCCGGCGACGCTGACGCCGCCGGAAGGCTGGTCGCCGTTCGCCGACGCCACCCTCGGCGCCTGGGGCACGTTCCTGTTGCTCGGGCAAACGGCGCCGCGCGAAACCGCCCGTGCGACGGCGTTCGGCTGGCGCGGCGATCGCCTGTTCGTGTTCGCGGGGCCGGCGAGCGCGGACGGCGCGGAACCCGCGACGGCCGTCGTCTGGGTGATGGACTTTGCCGACGAAGCCACGGCCGCCGCCGCACACACGAGCGCCGTGGTCAACGGTGCGGTGTGGATCACCGAACGCGTCGGAGCGCGTCTCACGGTTGCGACGTGCGACCAGGTGGTGGATCTCGCCTGGGCCTTCGTGCCGTAGCCGTCCCCGGCGCACGCTTCAATCCGGCTGATGGATGACGCGCTGCGTGGCGTCGATGAAGTAATAGTCGCGGTAGGCCGAGCGCGCGAACGTCACGGCGCCGAACGCGTTGACGGCGACCGACCAGAGCGCCAGCACGAAAAAGAGCCTGCCGAAGCGCCGGCCC
>DASWGX010000709.1:0-10328 GCA_036393455.1 Polyangiaceae bacterium | reverse complement strand
GGGAGCGGCGTGCGCGGGTGGATAGGCTGCGCGCGGCGCTGAGTGATCCGCGGTTTTTGATGGCCAATCGGCAGCAGGAGCTCGATGAGCTCGATGATCGTCTGGAACGGTCGATGCGGCGGCGTATCGCGGTGCGGTGCGAGGGGGTGGATCGGGTCCGCGAGCGGTTGCTGGATCGGCATCCGCGGCTGGCGATTGCCCGCGGGCGCGGGGAGATCGGGCCGCTGTCGGCGCGGCTGCGCTCGGCTGTGCGGATGCGGCTCGAGCGCGGTGGGGCACGGCTCTGGCGCGAGGTCGCAAAGCTGGATGATTTGTCGCCGCTCGCGGTGCTCGGGCGCGGTTACGCTATCGTGACGCGCGGCGATGGGACGGCGGTGCGGCGCGCAGCGGAGGTGTGCGTGGGCGATGAGGTCGCGGTGCGGCTTCACGCGGGGCGGCTCGCGTGCGCCGTGACGGGGGCGGATGAGTCGGACCTCGACGGGGTCGCCGCCAATACGACGGTCGCTGCCGATGGTTCTCAGGGGTCGGAGAACGGCCCCGGAAGGTAGTGAGCCGGTTCGTGCTGGTCGGGCACCCGGTGGCGCATTCGCTGTCGCCACACTTGCACCGCGCAGGGTACGAGGCGCTCGGTATGGGTCACAGCTACGAGCTTCGTGATTGTCCCGGCGAGGAGGCGGTGCGTGCGGTGTTCGCGGAGCTCAGGCGCGGGGAGATCGCAGGGGCGAATATCACGGTGCCGTACAAGCGGCTGGCGCTCGAGCTCGCGGACGGGGCCGTTGCGATGGCGAGCGACGTCGGTGCCGCGAATGTTTGGGTGCGCGACGAGGCGGGCGGCGTGGTGGCGCACAATACGGACGTCGCGGCGCTCGTGGCGGATCTTTCGGAGGTGGTCGGGCGCTCGGTGAGCGCGGCCGCGTGTGTGATCGGCAGCGGCGGCGCGGCGCTCGCTGCGACAGTGGCGTGTCGAAGGCTCGGTGCTTCGCCCGTGTATGTGACGGCGCGGCGTTTTCACGCCGGCGCCGGCGCGTGGTCCGACGGTGAGGCGTTCGAACGGCTCGGCGCGTCGCTCTTGGCATGGCCGGAGGCGGACGGTGCCCGCGATGGATTCGAAACGGCTGTTTCGGAATGCCGGCTGGTGGTGCAGGCGACGAGCGCCGGGATGCTCGGCGCGGATTCCGGCGAAGCTGTCGCGACGCTGGTTCCCTGGGCCGCGCTCGGTTCGGGCTCGGTCGCCTACGACCTCGTCTATAATCCGCCGGTGACGCCGTTCCTCCGAGCCGCGGAGCGCGCGGGGTTCGTCGCTCGCGGCGGGCTCGGTATGCTCGTGGGACAAGCCGTCGAGGCCTTCAGGCTGTGGCTCGGTGTGGTGCCGCCCAAAGATCGTATGCTCGCCGCCGCCGAGCACGCGCTGTTCGGAGGGGCGTGAACGTGGCGGAGGGTTCGTGGAAGAGCTGCCGCGACGGTCCCTGGCCGACGGTGCGCATCGACGGTGATCTCGAGCGCGCCGGCGCGGAATGGCTGCACAGCGACGGCAACGGCGCTTACGCGATGAGCACGGCGGCGCTGATGCACACGCGCCGCCAGCACGGGCTCTTGGTTGCCGCGCTCGAGCCGCCGCTCGGTCAGACCGTGATCTTGAGCCACGCGGAAACGACGGTGGAAGTCGGTCAACGCGCGTACAAGCTCTCCACGCACCAGTTCCCCGGCGTGGCGCCGACGCCGGGCTACCGCTGGCTGAAGACGTTTTCGCAGGATCCGATCCCGCGCTGGACGTATCGATTCGCCAAGGGGGTGTTCGAGCGCACGCTGTGCATCGTGCACGGGAAGAACGCGGTCGTGCTGTCGTACGTCTGGAAGGGGCAGAGCGTGGCTCGTTTGACGCTGCGCCCGCTCTTGCCTTTGCGTCCGACCGAAGAGCTTTCGCAGGAGCACGGGGCGGTGGCGCAAACGGTGACTTTGCGCTCCGGCCAGGTGGAGGTGCAGCCGAACCCGAGTTTGCCGCTCGTTGCTTTCGGTCACTCGGGCGTTTTCATGGGCTCGCCGGATTGGTGGCGGCGCTTCGAGTACCTCGCCGATCAGGGCCCCTACGAGGATTTTCAGGAGGATCTCTGGAGCCCCGGGGTGTTCGAAATAGAGCTCACCCCGCAGGTCCCCACGTTTCTCGTCGTGGCCGTCGGCGCGCTGCCCGTCGATTCGCCGCAGAGCTTGGTCGAACGGGCGCGCGCGCGCTTGCTGGCTCACGATCCCGGGCCGGAACGTCCTGCCGCGGTGCGCGTGCTGTCGCTCGCGGCCGAGCACTTCGTGCTCGACGAATGTCCGCGCCCCTGCATCAAGGCCGGTTACCCCGCGCTCGGTGTCTACGCGCGAGATTGGGCGTTCTCCGTTCCGGGGCTGTTGCTCGCGCGCGGGCAAACGGCGCGCGCCGCGCGTTCGCTGGCGTCGCTCGCCGGCCTGCTTCACGACGGGCTGTTGCCGCTCACGCTGCCCGTGGAGGGAAAGCCGCGCCCGCGGCCGAGCCCGGACGCGACGCTGTGGCTCGTTGATTCGGTCGGCGCGCTCGTCGAAGCCGGCGGCCCCGACGACGCGACCGTCCCCGACGTGCTCTACCCGGCCCTCGTCCGCGTGTTCCTGCGGCTGTGCGGGAAGCGGCGCGCGTGGGCGTGGCTCAGCGAGGACGGCTTGCTCGTCACGGGTGCGCCGAACGTCGCGCTCACCTGGATGGACGCTCAGCTCTCCGAAGAGCCGTACACGCCGCGGCGCGGACTCGCGGTCGAGCTTCAGGCGCTCTGGGTGCGCGCGGCGAGCGTCGTCGCGCGCCTGGCGCGCCAGGCAGGCGACGTGTCCTTGGCCGAGCGCGCGGCGAGCGCGGCCGACGCGGCGCGCATGGCGTTCCGGGAGCGTTTTTGGTGCGCGGAGACGGACTACGCCTTCGACTGTATCGGCGAAGTGCCGCGCGGTCCGGACGCCTGGCAAGACGATACACTCCGGCCGAACGTGCTCATCGCGCTCGCGGTCGAGCCTTCCTTGTTCGACGCCTGGCAAGCCAAGGCTATCCTGGATCGGGTGCGCCAAGATCTGCTCACGCCGCGCGGTGTGCGGACGCTCTCGCCCGCCGATCCGCGCTACGTCGGCCACTTTTCCGGCAGCCGCGCGGATCGCGAGAGCGCCTATCACCAGGGCACGGTATGGCCGTATTTGATCGCGTGCTACTGCCGCGCGGTGATGCGCGCCTGGGGGGATTCGGAACAGGTTCGGCTCGAGCTCGGCGCGCTCGTCGAAGGTGCGTTCGAAGCGAGCCCGGCGCTCGGCCACGTCGCGCAGCTTGCCGACGGCGATCCCCCGTTCAGTCCGCGCGGCTGCCCCACGTCCGCGGCGAGCGTCGCGGGGCTGTTGTCGGCGCTGGTGCTCGAGCTCGGGCGCTGACGGCTCGGGCGGCGTTCGAACATGCGTTCCCGCGACGTCACTCTGCTCGGCTATCGACGCATCGTCATCCTGCTGGTCGCGCTCATCATCGTGCCCACGGCGCTGTTGCTCGCGCTGGGCGCCGCGCTGCTCTTCCTCCAGGAGGCGAGCTTCAATCTCTTGATGGGCATCCTGGTGATGGCGCTCAGCGGGGCGTCGACGACGGGGGTGATTCTGGTTTGGGTGTTCGTGCGGCGTGAGGCGAACCTGTCGCGGCTTCAGAGCGATTTCGTTTCCAAGGTGTCGCACGAGTTTCGCACGCCGCTCACCTCGATCCGGCTCTTCACGGAGACTCTGGCGCTCAGGCGCGGCGATCGCGCGGCGGAAGATACGTGCATCGAGGGCCTGGAGCGGGAAAGCGGCCGCCTGCAGCAGCTCATCGATCGTTTGCTCGACTGGGGACGCATGGAAAGCGGCCGGCGCGAGTACACCATCCACGAAACCGAGCTCGGCGGCGTCATTGCGTCGGCGCTGGCGGCGTTCGAGCCGGTTCGCGCGCGCCGCGGCGTGGAGCTCGTCGTGCGGTTGCCTTCCGATGCTCTGGCGGTGAACGCGGATTCGGGCGCGCTCTCGGACGCGCTCGTGAACCTTTTGACCAACGCGTACAAGTACGGCGGAGAGCCGGCGCGCATCGAGCTCTGGGTGGAGCAGACGGAGGACGAAGCGCGCATCAGCGTCCGCGACAACGGGGCCGGCATCCCCCCGGCCGAGCACAAACGCATTTTCCAGAAATTCTACCGCGTCGACGACAGGCTCTCGCGGGCACGCGAGGGATCGGGCCTCGGGCTTGCCATCGTCAAGCACGTGATGAAGGCGCACAAGGGGCGCGTGGAGCTCGATAGCGGCGCGGGCGCGGGCAGTACCTTTTCCCTGATCTTGCCGCGGCTGCACCGCGCGAGCTAGCCTTGCCCGGGCCCGCCGATCGTCATGACGCGCAGCAACGAAGCACGCCAAGAGCCCGGGCGTGGGGCTCACATCCTCCTGATCGAGGACGACGACAGCATCGCCCTCGGGCTCCAGCTGAATCTCGAAGCCGAGGGCTACCGCGTCACTGTCGCCAAAGACGGCGACGAGGGGCTCGAAGCGGGGCTCGATCCGGGCGTGGACCTCGTCATTCTGGACATCATGCTGCCGCGCCGTAACGGTTTCGAGATCGTGCGCGAGCTGCGCGGCAAGGGGCAGGGGGCGCCCGTCATCATGTTGAGCGCGCTCGGCGCGGAGGAGGACAAGGTAATGGGCCTCGAGCTCGGCGCGGAAGATTACATCACCAAGCCCTTCAGTCTGGCGGAGCTCCTGGCGCGGGTAAAAGCGGTGCTGCGGCGCGACACCATCGCTCGGCGCAAGCTCGAACCGCTGGTGCGCGTCGGGGACGTTGAAATCGACATGGCGCGCCGCCAGGTGAAGAAGGGCGGCCGCGACGTCGAGCTCACCGCGACCGAGTTCGACGTGCTGCGTTGCCTGGTCGTAGCGGGCGGTCGAGTCCTTTCACGCGAGGAGCTGCTCGCCCTCGTCTGGGGGCCGGGGCACCACGGCACGCCGCGCACCATCGACAACTTTCTCTTGCAGCTCAGAAACAAGCTCGAAGACGACCCCACCGAGCCCGAGTACCTGCTTACCGTCCGCGGTGTCGGGTACCGCCTGAAAGCCTGAAGATCATGGACCAACAGCTCTTGCGCTCGTACTTCTCGACTATCTACGAGCTTTCCACCGACGACGGTTCGTTGCGCGCATCCATCGACGGCGAGCCCGTCCGTGACACGCAGGCGCTGCCGGAGGTCTTGCGCAGGCCCTTCGCGGTCCTGACGGCTTACAATCCGCGGTCGATGCTGCTGCCCCGGCGCGTGAACGAGGCGCGCCACCAAGTGATGCGCGACCTCTTGGTGCTCGGTTGCTACCGAGTGGAGCACTGCATCGGCTACGAGGAGGAGCCCGAGGGCGTGTGGCGCGAGCCGGCGTGGCTCGTGCACGGTATCGAGCGGGAAGAGGCAATCCACTTCGGCCGCACGTTCCGCCAAAATACCATTGTCTATTGCGGCGACGGCCGCCCGGAGCTGGTCGTCACCGATCCGACGTGCGACGACGTCGGCAAGACGTTTCAGGGTAATTGGCGCGTACGCCAGTAAAGCGGCGGGGTGCGGGCGGTATTCCCGGGCAGGCGGCCGGGCGCGGCGGTCCGCCCCGCGCCCGGCGCTCGTGAGATCAGTTCCCCTTGCGATTCGGAACAGGCCCACTAGGGTCCATCAACCTATGAAACGAGAGAGCGGCTGATGCGCAGTCAATTCGACGATGATGGGTCCCGGCCCGACGTGGCGGAAGTCGTGGCTCAAGTAACGGACGCCTTCCGGCGGAACATTCGCTGGCTCGGGCCGCTGCTCCTTGTCGTGCTCTTGCTCGGTTTCACGCTGCTCGGCAAGGCCGGCTTTTACACGGTGGCACCGGGCGAGCAGGCCGTGGTGAGAACCTTCGGCAAAGAAACGTCCAAGGAAGGGCCGGGCTTGCATTTCGCGATTCCCCTCGCGCAAGAGGTAGACGTCGTGAACGTCGAGCAAATCCGGCGCATCGAGGTCGGTTTCCGCGGCGACCAGACGATCGCGACCGAAGCCAGCATGCTCACCGGGGACGAGAACATCGTCGAGGCGCAGATGATCGTGCAGTACCGCGTCGCCGATCCGAGCCGGTTCCTGTTCCGGCTCAAGGTTCCGGAAGAGGCTTTGCGCGCCACGGCCGAAGTGGCGCTGCGCAGCATGGTCGGGCGTACGAAAATCGACGATGTCATCACCGTCGGCCGCGAAAAGGTGCAGGAAGATACGCGAGCCTGGCTCCAGAAGCTGATGGACAGCTACGAAAGCGGCGTCAGCATCACCGAAGTGAAGCTTCAGTCGGTGGATGCGCCGGACGCCGTGAAGGACGCGTTCCACGACGTCGTGCGCGCCCGCGAGGAGAAAGAGAAGCTCATCAATCAGGCCAGGGGCTACCAGGCCGACCTCTTGCCGCGGGCGAAGGGCGAGGCACGCCAGATCGAGCGCGAGGCCGAAGCCTACGGTAAGGAGCGCGTGCTGAGAGCCAGCGGTGACGCGCAAAAGTTCGACGCGATACTCGCCGAATACGCCAAGGCTGAGCGGGTGACGCGCGAGCGGCTCTATCTCGAAACCATGGAACGTGTCATGGGCAAGCTCGAGCACAAGGTCGTGGTCGACGAGCTGGTCGCGAGAAACGCGCTCCCGGTGCTGCCGATTGGCGCCGGCCGCGTCCTGGGCGCGCTCGGCGCGGGAGCGGAGAAATAGTCATGGTTCGTTTACTGGTGCTCCTTTTCGTCGTCGGCCTGGTCACCTTCAATTCCTTCTTCACGATTCAGGAGGGCGAGCTCGCGATCGTCACGCAGTTCGGCGAGTACAAGCGCAGTATCGCGGCTCCGGGTTTCTACTTCAAAGCGCCGTTCGTCCAGAACGTGCAACGGATGGAGCGGCGGATTCTCGGTAGCGACGTGCCACCGGCGGAATACCTGACCCTCGACAAGAAGCGCCTGCTGGCGGATCCGGTCACGCGCTGGCGCATCGAGGACCCGCTCCAATTCTTCAAGACGGTGCACGACGAAAGCGGCGCCAAGGCTCGCATCGACGACGTCGTGAACAGCGAGCTCCGGCGCGAGCTCGCGAGCCACACCTTCGGCGATATCATCGGCAACGCGCGCGATCCGCTGATGCAGATCGTGGCGAAGAACGCGCGCGAGAAAGCGACGGAGTTCGGCATCGTCATCGTCGACGTGCGCATCAAGCGTGCCGACCTTCCGAAGGAAGTGCAAGAAAGCGTATTCGCGCGCATGCGCGCCGAACGCGATCGCGTCGCCAAGCAATACCGCGCCGAGGGCGAAGAAGAAGCGGCGAAGATCCGCGCGGACACGGATCGAGACAAGACCATTCTGCTCGCCGAGGCGTACGAAAAGGCGCAGAAGCTTCGCGGCGAGGGCGACGCAAATAGCATCAAGATCTACGCCGACGCCTACGGAAAGGACGCCGAGTTCTACGCGTTCACCCGCAGCCTGGAAGCGTACGAGAAAGCACTCGATCCGAAGTCGACGCTCGTGCTCTCGACCGGCTCGGCGCTGTTCCGGTACCTGGATTCGCCCGCGCGGTAGGCGTTTGCCGCGAGCGGCGCTCGGCCGTTTTGCGCCGCGCAGGCGCGTGATACGCTGTCGGCTTCATGCGCTGGCTCTTGGTCGCACTGCTCGTTTCGCTCACGGGTTTCGGAGCAACTGCGACGCTCGCGACCACTTCGCGCCTTGCCGACGCTCTGGGCAGCGCCGTCGGGCGGGCGCTCGGCGACGCCGTCGCTCGCACCGAGAGCGGCCCGCCTCCGGTGATGATTGCCGCGGAGCCGATGGACGAGGCGGTCGAGCCGCCGAGCGCGGCCGAGCCGGGTCTGCGACACGCCGTACTTGCAGGCGCCGGGCGCTCGCACGGCGGGCGCTCGAGCGCGGTGCCTGCGCACGGCGGGCGCGGGAATCCGCGCGGCATTTTGGTGCGCGAGCGCAGCGTGCTCGCGCTCGCGCAGCGGGGAGCGAGTCCCGGAGCGGTCTTCGTGCCGGCGCGTGGAGCGCGGCCTTCGGGACTCGCGCTCCGCGGCGTTTCAGCGTTGGGGCTCGGGCTCCAGGATGGGGACGTGCTCACGCACGTCGCGGGTCAGCGTGTCGCTGCCGTCGGCGACGTGGTCGCGCTCGTGTTGGCCGCGCGGGGCCGCCGCGCGCCGGTGATCGGCGGCCGCGTGTGGCGCGGCTCGGAGCCCTTCCAGCTCTCCGTGGAGCAGCCGTACCCCGGGGCGGAGGCGCACGGCGCCGGTGGAAAGCGCGGGCACCGCGCGGGGAAGGGGTCCCGGCGCGCCCGGAAGGGCACAAACAAGGCCGAGAATCCGGCCGGCTTGACGAGGCGGGAAGCCGGCTCAACACTCAACGCCCATGACAGCTAAGACGGCGTTTGGCGCACTCCTGGTCGCTACCTTTACCCTCGGCTCCTCTGCGGCTCTCGCAGGTCCCGCGCTCGGCTCACCGAGCTGTGGCGGAGACAAGAAAGAAGAGCCGAAGAAGGACGGCGATGAAGCTTCTGTCCCGAGCTGCGGCGGGGACAAGGAAGAGCCGAAGAAAGACGGCGATGAAGCTTCTGTCCCGAGCTGCGGCGGGGACGACAAGAAGAAGCAGGACGACGAGCCGTCGTCCTGAGCTGCGTTCGGGTGTGAACCCGCGCGGGCTGGCGCTCGCCGCTAGCCCGCGGTAGTGTGCGCGCCGTCATGGGCCAGACATTGCATTGTGTGAAGCTGGGGCGTGAGGCGGAAGGCCTCGACAAGCCTCCCTTCAAAGGGGAGCTCGGCCAGCGCATCTTCGAGAACGTTTCGAAGGAGGCGTGGCAGATGTGGCTCGAGCACAGCAAGATGCTCATCAACGAGTTCCGCCTCGACCTCACGAGTCAGCGCGGCCAGCAGGTCTGGATGTCGGAAGTCACGAAGTACTTCCTCGGCGAAGGGTCGGAAGCGCCGCCGGACTTCGTGCCGCAGCAGGACTGACGGGCCCGCGAGGGCACTCTGTCTCCGGCGCGGTGTCTCCGGCGCGGTGTCTGCGGCGCGGTGTCTCCGGCGGGGCTGGGAGCGGGCGCGCTCCAGCCTCCCCGTCGGACTCTCGAAGCTCAGCGGTCGCTGAGTGCCGCGACGCCCGGCAGCGTCTTGCCCTCGAGCAGCTCGAGGGACGCGCCGCCGCCGGTCGAGACGTGGCTCACCTCGTCGACGATGCCGAACTTCTCCGCGGCGGTCGCGGTGTCGCCGCCGCCGATGATCGTCGTCGCGCCGCGTTCGGTGGCGCGTGCCACGGCGCTTGCCAGAGCCTTGGTGCCTGCCGCGAAAATGTCGAACTCGAACACGCCGACCGGGCCGTTCCACACGATGGTCTTCGCGCGCGCCACGGCTTCGGCGAAGCGCTCGCGCGACTCGGGTCCGCAGTCGAGCCCTTCCCAATCGTCCGGGATGCCGCTTTCGTCGGTCGCCTTTCCGACCTTTGCGTTTTCGCTGAAGGAATCCCCGGTGACGTAGTCGTCCGGAAAGAGCAGGCGCACGTTGCGTTTTTCCGCCTTTTCCACGAGCCGCGGGACGATCTTCGCGCCGGCCTCGTCGAACAGGCTCTTACCGATGCGCATGCCCTTTTGAACCTTCTTGAAGGTGTACGCCATGCCGCCGCCGATGATCATTTCGTCGACGCGCTCGAGCAGGTTCTCGATCAGCTGAATCTTGTCCGCGACTTTTGCGCCGCCGAGAATGGCCAAGAACGGCCGCTCGGGGTCGGACAATGCCTTGCCGAAGTACTCGAGCTCTCTTTCCATCAGGAAACCGGCGGCGCGCTCGGGCAAGTTCACGCCGACCATGGATGAGTGCGCGCGGTGCGCGGTTCCGAAGGCGTCGTTGACGTAGACGTCGCCGAGCTTGGTGAGCGACGCGCGAAATGCGTCGATGGCCGGCTTCTCCGCGCCCTTGCCCTCTTCCTCGGCGTGGAAGCGGAGGTTTTCGAGCAGCACGACTGTCCCGGGGGCAAGCTCGCGGCACGCGGTTTCGACCTCCGGGCCCACGCAGTCGGACAGGAAACGAACGGGCCGCTTCAGCAGCTCTTGTAGCTTCTTCGCGACCGGAGCCAGCGAATATTCTGCTTCCGGCTTGCCCTTGGGACGGCCGAGGTGGCTCATCAAGACGACGCTGGCTCCGTTGTCGAGAGCGTGCTGAATCGTCGGTAGCGCGGCGACGATGCGCGCCGGGTTCGTGATCTCGGTGCCTTTCATCGGCACGTTGAAGTCGACGCGCATCAGCACGCGTTTGCCGGTGACGTCGACGTCGGC
>DASWGX010000708.1:0-7365 GCA_036393455.1 Polyangiaceae bacterium | reverse complement strand
CGGCCGTCGACCCGGTGCGGCTGCCTGCCGCGCTCAACGGCACTCACGACGGCGGCCACGGCACCGCTTGCCGCTTCGCAGGCGACGAAGTGATCGGCATTCGCCCGATGCGCGACGGCGACGACCCCCGCGACATCTACTGGCGCAAGAGCACGATATCGGACCAGATGGTGTTGTTCGAGCGCGCGCGCGAAACGCGCCGCGAAGCTCGGCTTACCATCGACGACACCTGCGACGCCGCCCCCGACGTCGCGTGGCTCGAGCGCTTCGAGCTGCGCATTCGCGACGTCGCGTCGCGCGCCGTGGCGCACGTCAAGCTCGGCAACCCGGTCGTCATTCGCGCCACCTCGGGCGAACACGTTCGCACCGGCCCGGCCGCTGGCGCCGATCCCGCCCTGCGCTTTCTCGCACTGCTCGAACCCCGTCTCGCGAGCGGAGAGACTCGAAGCGCGCCGGCCCCGCCGCCCGTGCCCGAACCGGCCCAAGCACCGGTTTCGATCGCCTCATGAGGTTCGGTCTCATCCACCGCTTGATGACCGACGCGATGGCGGTGCTCGGTCTGCTCGCGCTGATCAGCAGCGGCCAGCTCGCCACTTGGGTCAGCGTCGCGATCTTGGTTTCGCTCGCGCTCGCGCTCGGGGTGCCGGACGGCTTCAAGGAGCGCCTTCTCACGCGCCAGCTCAGCGTCCTTTTGCCGCTCGGTCTCTTTGGAGTGGAGCTCACGCGGCTCTCGCTCGGCGGCCCGGTGATCGAGCTCGCCGTCGAGTTCGCTGCAGCTTTGCAGGTCATTAGGCTCGCGACGCGCCGCGGAGCCGCACACGATCAGCAAGTGATCGTGCTGGCGCTGCTCCACTTGGTCGCGGGCACGGTGCTCGGCGGCGGGCTCGCGTACGGACTCTGCTTCCTCGGCTTTCTCGTGGTGGCGCCCGGCGCGCTCGTGCTCAGCCATTTGCGCCGCGAGGTCGAGGGCAACTACCGCCAGGGCGCGCGCGACCGCACCGGGCTGCCCGTCGACGTCCCGCGCATCCTGCGCAGCCGCCGCGTGATCGGCCGTTCTTTTCTGGGTTTCACCTGCCTCTTGTCGGTCCCGATCTTCCTTTTTACCGCGGTGCTCTTCGTCCTGTTTCCTCGGGTCGGTCTTTCGCTCCTGCTCCTGAATCAGGGTAATCCCGCGCGCATGGTCGGCTTCTCCGACCGCGTCGATCTCGGCGGCGTGGGCCGACTGCGCAGCGATCCGACGATCGCGATGCGCGTCGAATACCCAGGCCTCGGCGACGACCCTCCGCCGCGCCTCGCGCTCTACCTGCGCGGTACCGGCTTCGACACTTACGACGGCCGCGCCTGGTCGCGGTCGATTCAGCCTCCGCGCCATCCGACGCAGTATGGAGCCGACGTCATCGTTACGCGGCCGGCCAATCGCAAGCGCGATCTCTGCCTCAAGATCGAGCTCGAGCCGATCGAGCCTCGCGTCGTCTTCTTGCCGCAGGATACCGTGGCGCTGTCGCTGCCCAGCGCGGCGGTTCCTCGCATCGGTCACCAACCGACCGTCACTGCGGGTCCCGAAGGGGAGTTTCGCTACCGCAGCCCCGACGAGCGCGGCCTGCTCTACCACGCCTTCATTGGCGGGCGCGCCGGCCCCGCGCTGGCGCTCATGCCCGAGGATCGCGCTCGCTACCTGACCTTGCCGCGGGACATCGGGGAGCGCGTGGCGACACTCGCCCGCCGCTGGGTTCGCGGCAAGCACGACTCGCTGGCGCAGGCGCAGGCGATCGAGTCGCGCCTCCGAACCGAATACCGCTATGATCTCGACTCGCCTTCGGGTAACGCGGGAAACCCGCTCGAGCACTTTCTGTTCGAGTCGCGCCGCGGTCACTGCGAATTCTATTCGACGGCCATGGCCGTGCTCCTGCGCACGCTCGGCATCCCGGCACGCAACGTGACCGGATTCATCGGCGGGACCTACAACCGTTTCGGCGCCTACTACGCCGTTCGCCAAGGTGACGCGCACTCCTGGGTGGAAGTGTTCGTGGACGGCCTCGGCTGGACGCGCTTCGACCCAACCCCGCCCGCGAACGCGGTACCACAGAGCGAGATCAACGGCGCCCTGGCGTTCGTCCGCGACCTCTTGGAAGCCGCCGCTCAGCGTTGGAACCGCAATGTCGTCGGCTACGACTTGAAGCAGCAGGTCGACCTGTTTCGCTCGGTACGCAAGAGGTACGGCGACGTGAATTTCGGCCCGAGCTGGTTCGGAGACGTCTTTCGCTCGCCGCGCAGGACGCTGCTGCTCGTGCTCGGAGTGGCCTGCGTCATCGGCGGCCTGGTTTGGCTGCGCCGAGGCCGCCGCGGCGGAGCCGCCAAGGCCGATTCGCGCTCCGAGCGCGAGCGGTACGCGCTCAAGGTCGTCGCGCTCTATCGTACGCTCGAAGCCGCGCTCATGGCGCGCGGGGTCGCCCGGCCTCCGAGCACACCGCCCCTGGCGCATGCCCGCGCCCTCGAGCAAGCCGGTCACCCTGCCGGCGCAGAAGCCGTCAAACTGACCAAGATCTATCTCGAGGTTCGTTTCGGCGGCAGAAAGCTAAGTGAATCCCTGCGAAGTGAGTTTGCCGCACGCGTGGAACGGTTGCGCCACGGGCGCGAGGAGCCGAACGATCGTCGCGCAGCGTGAGCCGTTAGCCCGCGCTCGGGCGAAGTCTCACACGCGGCGGCTGAGCAGCACCCGCGCCGCATCGCCGATGCGCGACGTATGGCGCGCCACTCCGAGGTAGGCGCCGCTCAACGGCCGCGCCGTCGTGGGATCGAATTCAGGATCGGGATGCCCTGGTTCCACCCAGGCCAGCACGCACGCCTCCGCACCTTGCCCGTCGACGCCGACCATGTTGACGCGGATACCCTGCCTCAGCTGCTCCAGCGTCACCGAACGCTGAGCGGCCGCGCTCGGGCGCGCGCCGGCGAAGGGCAGCTGGTCCCGTCCGAGCTGCGACGGATCGTACGATTGCACGATCAGCCGGTAGCCGGACCTCTCATCGGGCGCGTCCCCGAGCGCCGCGTCGACTCGGACGTCTGCCCGGAGCTCTCCCAAGCTCCGCACGCCCAGGCTCGTCGCCGCCAGGAGCGCCAGCCATGACGCGCCGGCGCGGGCAGTGACCGCCGCGCGATTCTTCTTTCGGGACAGAGTGGAAGGCTGGGTCATGGGCGACGAGCTCGAATCGGCTCGGGTGATTAGAAGCAAGCTTCGGGCCAGGATGGACGACGCGGGACGCGCACGAAGCGAACTTGCGAGGGACGGCAAAAAATAAGTGGAATTCGATGGGGAGCGTCGCGGGAGCCGGAGCTCTTGACGGAGCGTCCGGGTCACGCGAGACCACATCCGCGTGGCGCCACACGTGACACGCTGTGACAGGGATGCCCGGTTATTCGGAGGGGCGGCACTCCGGGTTTCTCGGGACGTTCAACGAGAATCGGCGAGGGAACGGGCCCAATCGAGCAGAAGCGCGCACGAGGTGCCGGCGCCGGCGACGCCGGCCCAGATCAGTGTCGAGTCGCTGACCAGCCACGTCGTCCTTCCAACACCCGAAGCTCGAGCGCACGCGGCGCGACCCCCGGGAAGCGCGCTCGATGCTCGCTTCGCGGCCTCCTGGTCGTCGAAGCGGATAACCCAACCCACGAAAGCGTCGTCGCCGGCGCGGTACACTGCCAGTCGGTCCCCACCCCAGCCGACCTTCGCAAGGTTGTCGCTCGTTCCACCGAGCTCGAGCAGCAAGAGCGCAAGGGCTTGCTCGCCTACGGTGTCGGCGTGGACGAGTTCGACGCGCACTGGCGGAGCCAAAGGCACCGGGACGTCCACGGCCGGCTCACCTTTGACCCACTTGTCCCAATGCAAGACTTGCTCGGTGGAAAGCGACGGGGCAAGGAAGGCTCGATCGCGCTCCGAGGCTTCGCCTCGCTCAATCAAGCGGCGCACGAACTCGAACCCTGCGACGTAGGGCGCTCGGAACGATTCGACGAGAACGCTCGGCGTGCGCGCCCCTCGTCCGGAAAGAGGCGCCGGCGCAGAAGACGGCGCGGAGTCGCCGGAGGCCTCGCCGAGCAGCGCCTGCGTCGTCCACAGCGCGTCCCCCTCGCAGACAGCGAGAAGGGCGCTTTTCCTGTCCGTATCGAGCTCGCTCGAGGAGAGGGCACCCAGACCGAAATGCTGGTCTTGAAGCGCATGCACGAGCTCATGCAGGATGGCGGCTCGACGACGCAGAAGGTCGAGGTCGGTGCGGACGAACAGCGCGCCGCGGTCGGGATCGTAGACGGCTTCCGCGTTGTCGTCGAAGAGGGCGATGACCGCGCGGCGGTAGTCGAAAGTCGGCTCGACGACGCCGAACAATCGAAGCAGCCGCTCGAACGCCCACATTCGTCCGGCGCTCGAACGCCGCTCGACGAGCTCCGAAATCAGGCGTCGAAACTCAGCCGCTGAGACGCTCCGCGCCGTCACCGGGCGGAGCGTCGCGAGCCCTCGCTCCCGCGAGACGGCCGAAAGCTCGTCGCGCACGTCGAGGGCTCGACCCGGTAGCCCGCCGGCGTCCGCCGGCGCGCGCGCCGGCTTCGCCACGAACGGCATGGGTCGCGCCTGGCGAACCTGCGCCTCCGGGCCGCAGCCCCACGCAACGCAGGCGAGCAAGAGCGCGAAGCGGCTCGGCAACCACCTCATGCGCCTGCGTGGCGCCTCAGCTCCCTGAGCGCCTGCGCCTTGTCCGCCTGTCCGAACACGGCGTGGCCGGCCACGAGCACGTCGGCGCCCGCTTCCACGACGCTCCGGGCGTTGATGGGGCTCACGCCCCCGTCCACGGCGATTTCGACGTCCACGCCGGCTGCGTCGATCATGCGCCGGACCGCGCGAATCTTGGGGAGGATTTGGGGCAAGAACGCCTGGCCACCGAAGCCCGGATTCACCGTCATCACGAGCACTTGATCGATGTCTCCGAGCAGGTATTCGAGCGCCTGCGGAAGCGTGTGCGGGTTGAGCACGATGCCCGCCCTGGCCCCCAGCCGGCGGATTTCTCCGAGGGCGCGCTGGACGTGGCGCGTCGCCTCGAAGTGCAGGCCGACCCAGGAGGCTCCGGCGCCGACGAACTCCGCAATGTAGCGCTCGGGCTCGACGATCATCAAGTGGACTTCGAGCGGCAGCGAGCAAGCGGAGCGCACGGCCTTCACCATCAACGGGCCGAAGGTGATGCTCGGTACGAAGCGCCCATCCATCACGTCGATGTGAATGCGATCGGCGCCGGCCTGAGCGACTTCGGAGAGCTCTCGTTCGAGATGCCCGAGGTCGGCGCTGAGCAGGGAGGGGGCGATTCGGACCGGACGCGCTGCCATGGCTGACATTGGCTTACACGACTGAGGATGCCGGAGCCAGCGCCCACGGGTTCGGCTTGCGCCCGGAGCGCGGTAGCTCTAGAGGCCGAAGCCACGCGGGCAGCCCATGCTAGGCTCCCGCTTGCAGGGCCCGGCCGTTTCCCGATGATTACCCGTCCCCTCGGCAAGCAGGACTACGATCACATCGTTCAAATCATCGACCGATGGTGGGGCGGTCCCACCAGCGCGCTCGCGCATCCGATTTTCTTCTACGAGCTCGGGAGCTTGGCGCGCGTCGTGGAGCACGACGGCATTCTGGTAGGTTTCCTACTCGGCTTCATCGCGCCCGGTCCACCCAAGACGGGCTACGTGCACCTGGTCGGGATCCACCCCGACTATCGACGCCGCGGCGTCGGTAAGGTGCTCTACCAGACGTTCGAAGAAGACGCGCGAGGCGCGGGCTGCATGCGCCTCAAGGCAATCACGACGACCGGCAACGAAGGTTCGATAGCGTTTCATGAAGCGACGGGGTGGAGCGTCACTTACGTCGAAGACTACGCCGGGCCGGCCCGGCCGCGGATCGTCTTCAACAAGACGCTCTAACCGTGGACGCGGGCTAAGCCGATGCTCGCGACCAAAGCGGCTCTCAAGGCTCGCGAGCTCTTGAGTGGCGCGCTCGAGCTCCTGCAGCGAGCGACGGTGCGCCGGCCCGGCCTCGAGCCCGCGCTCGATGCCGCCGCGGCGGCGTCGAGCGCATTGTTCGAGCTCGGCGACGCTTCGATTTCTCAGGCGGGTGCGCAGGGACGTTTGAGGTTCGCCGCGGAACGGCTCGGCGCGTCGCTCGCGCTCTTGCAAGGTGAAGCCGCGAAGCACGACGAGCTCGCGCCGGCGATCGAATCGGCGGCGCGAGCCCTTGCCGTCATCTATCCGTTGGCGGCGGCGCCGCGGCAGCGGCGCGACGTCGTGGCGCCGCGGTCGGTGCCACCGAAAGGGCCTGGTCTCGCCAATCTGCCGCGCGCGCCGGAGCCGCTCATGACGCCGCGCTCGGCGCTCGGAAGCTACGCGGGGGAAGATCGGCGCACCGGGCGCGGGCGCGTCCCGGTCGAAACCGACATCGGCCTCTTGTCGGATTCTCATTTCTACGTCGGCCTATCGCAAGATTTGTCCCAGGGCGGGGTCTTCGTCGCCACCTACGAACCGCGCCGGCCGGGCACTCGCGTCACGCTCTGTTTCGTGCTGCCGGACGGGCACGCGGTGGAAGCCGGCGGCGTCGTACGCTGGGTGCGAGAGGCCAGCGAAGCGGCGCCGCCGGGCATGGGCGTCGCTTTCCAGGAAATCGCGAAAGAAGACGTGCAGGCGATCGCGCGCTTCTGTACGCAGCGCGAGCCCATCTACTACGAAACCGGCGACGACTGAGTCGCTCGGCTTTCCGAAGGGTCGGGGAAGCGACGCGCTGCGCGCTTCGTCGTCTATGAGCTTCGACGTCTGCGAGCTTCGACGGTGGAGCGGGCGATCGGAGGCCGATCGAGTACGCTTGATCTCCTGCGTCGGGCGGCTATGGTTCGCCTTCGGACCTGGGCCGCCGGGGAATCATCATGAACCAGCCGACGTCCGTCAGCATCGAGGAATTGCGCAACATCGGCTTGTTCGGTGCGCTCACCGACGATGTTCTCGGCCACCTCTCGAGGTCGCTGACGGTGCTGCTGCCCGAGCCCGGGGAGACCCTGTTCCGCGAAGGCGACGTCGCGAACGACATGTTCGTCGTCCTGAGCGGGGAAATCGAAGTCTTGAAGCGAAGCCGCCGCAGTAGCGAAGCACGCATCGCTCTGCTCGGCCCCGGCGACTGGTTCGGCGAAATGTCGATCGTGGACGTGCAGCCGCGCTCTGCGACGGTTCGCGCCCTCGCCGCTTGCCGCTTGCTGCGCGTTACCGCGAGCGATCTCGACGCGCTCTACCGGCAGGATCTCAAGGCCTACTCACTCGTGGTGCTCAACGTCGCGCGCGAAATGAGCCGGCGCCTTAGGG
>DASWGX010000707.1:0-5659 GCA_036393455.1 Polyangiaceae bacterium | reverse complement strand
CGGTCGCGTTCCAGAAGGGGCTTGGCGCCTGCCACTCGCTCGCGCACCCGCTTTCGACCCAGCACGGCCTCCATCACGGATTGGCCAACGCCTTGTGCCTTCCCGCCGTGGCTGCCTTCAACGAAGAGGCCGCGCTGCAACGCGTCCTGCACGTGGCCGTCCTGCTGGGGGCCGCGCCGACCCGGGGTGGGTGCGCGAATGCCCTGTGCGCTCTCAGGGTGCGTGTCGGGTTGCCGGCGGGGCTCGGCGCCGTCGGGATCACCGCGGACCACGTCGACGCCCTATCCCGCGAAGCGATCGACGATGCCTGTCACCGTCTCAACCCGAGAGCGTGCAGTCGCGAGGACTTGGCCGAGCTCTATCGCGCGTCGCTCTGACAGGCGTGTCTCGGCTTGTGTCGTTTTGCGCACGGTCCGCCATTTTCTCCCGAGCGGCGCTGCGGCGCACCGGTCCCCGCTTGGCCTCGGCCCGGCGCGTCGCCGGGTGAAATGGCGCTTGGCACGCGGTTCGCATCAAGGGCGTGCCATGAGTCGAACCGCGAGTCGAAAAGCCGTCGCGCCCCAGAGCGAGCCTCGCTCCGACGTCGTCGTTCGTCAGGCGCGGCGTGCTCGCGCAAAAGGCGATCACCGTCGCTCGATGGTGCTCCTGCGCGAGGCATGCTGTCTCGAGCCCGAGGACCCGAGACTGTGGACGCTCTATGCGACAGCGTGCATCCGACAGCGGCGAATCGACGACGCCGCGCGCGCCCTGTCGCAAGCCGTGTGGCTGCGGGAGCGTCAGGGGGATGACGTCCGCGCGGCGGTAACCCGTCGCTTGCTCGAGCGCACTCGCGCTGCGAGCGGCGCCTGGCTGCGCTGCGCCGCCTGACTCTCGCCGGTCCGAGCGCGGCCGCGCGACTAAGGGGTGCGCGGCGCACTCTGCGCTTGGCGCAGGCTCGGGGCCTCGCCGCTTCCCGCGGCGCTCGAGGACGCGGCGTTTCGGTAGCTGAGCCCTGACATTTCGAACGAACGGAGCGTGTTGCGGATGCAGAAGGGGCAAAACCACCCGACCTGAAAGACGTCCTTGTCGCGCCCGATCGAGTGGGCCGGCGCCATGACGTCGACGTCGCTGTCGCGCTCCCGCGCCCAGCCTTTCACTACGCACTTTCTTTCGTCCAGGAGGGCTCCCAAGGTCGACTGGCACTCACAGCGGCTTCGAACCGTCGCTATCTTCATCGCAGGTCAAGGGCAGTAGTCTGCCTTTCGAGGCCTGGCAAGCCCCCGGTCGAACCCGAGCGGGGCGGCGGGTCAGGGCGGTGCCGTCGAGCCGCCGCCGTCGTTGCATGCCAGTACTCATGCTGGTATCAGTACTGGCATGAAGGCCGTCCGCAAGATCACCGTGGTCGTTCCCGACGAACTCTTGCGCCGCGCCAAGCGCGCCACGGGGCTCGGGCTGGCTCCCACGGTTCGAAAAGGGCTCGAGCTGGTTGCGGCGCGGGAGGCATACTCGGAGCTCAGGAAGCTGCGCGGCAAGCTCGACCTTGAGGTCGATCTGGACGAGCTCCGAGAAGATCGCCCGTGATAGCGGTAGATACGAGCTCATGGTCGGCGTTTCTCGCGGGCGAAGGCGGCGCGGACGTCGAAAAATTGGATGGTGCGCTGAGGGGTGGTCACGCCGTGTTGCCCCCGGTCGTCCTTTGTGAGCTCTTGAGCAACGCCAAACTGCCGGCATCCGCCGCGAAACTATTCCAGCACGTCCCGGTGCTCGAGCTTTCGGAAGGCTACTGGGAACGCGCCGGACGTCTGCGCGCCAGCGTGCTCGCCCAAGGGTTGCGGGCGCGCTTGGCTGACACGCTCATCGCCGAGTCTTGCATCGATCATCGCGTACCGCTCATCACGCGTGATTCTGATTTCCGCTCTTTCGTAAGGCTCGGCGGCCTTGCCCTCGCGTGAGCGCCGTCCGAGGACGGCGTGGCGAGAGCGTGTCCGGGTGGCGCGCGGCGCCAGCGAGACTCGTTCCCGGCCGGTTTCAGCTCCCCCTTCCCAAACCCTCGCGGGCGGCGCTATGCTCCGAAGCATGACCTGCGGGAGTAGCTCAGTTGGTAGAGCACAAGCTTCCCAAGCTTGGGGTCGTGGGTTCGAGTCCCATTTCCCGCTCGAGGTTTCTTGAAACCCCGTCCTGATTTTCTGCTCGGTCCGCGCAGAAAATAGGAAGCGCCGCGGCGGGCACCGTCCGGGCCTTGCCGGTGTTCGCAAGGTACCGCTGATGCGCCTTGACGTCGGTTGCGCCCGAAAGGGCCATCTGAGCACTGAGCTCCATGCCGGCCTCCGCCAGAGCTTGCTTGAACGCCCGCCGGAACGAGTGAAACTCCACCGGCTGGGTGAACTCGCCGGGCTCCAGTAGCTCGCGCTCCCGCGCCGTGGGCTCGCGCGCCGGCTCCCACCGGACCTTGGTGTCGGGCCGCCCGTTGCTCCGGACGATGCCGACGCGCACCGGCCGCTCGATGCCGAACGCTCGCCGGAGGTCGCGCCGTAAGGCCGCCGCGGGGCTCGCGTGCTTGCGCTGCTCGCTGGCCCGCTTACCGCGCCTGACGGGGAACAGGAAGCCCTCGGAGGGGCGCCCGGAGCGCTCCCACCAATCGCGCAGAATCGGCCGGAGCGGCGTAGGGGTCTCCAGTCGTTGCGGCCGCTTGGTTTTCTTCCGCGGTGCCCAGCCGCTCGGGAAGTTGCCGCCGTCGATTTCGAAAGCCTCCCAACGGAGGGCCCGGAGGTCGCCCAGCCGGAGCCCGCCGAACATGCGCGCGACGCAAGCCATGGTTTGCCGCTCGAGCACGGCGGGCTGCCACGCTGGATCCGGATGCTGCCATCCGAGGTAGCGCACGAGCTCCGCATCCGTCAGCACGGCGCGCTCCCGGGTGTCGACCCTGGCGGACTTCGGGATGCGCGTCCGCTTCGCCGCGTTCTCGGACAGGACTTCGGTCCGCCAAAGCTCGCCGAGAACGGCGCTGATGTCGTTTTTCAAGTGCACGACGCTTTGGCGGCTTTGCTCCTCTGCGAGCGCGTCCAACGTTTCCTGAACATCGCTCGCGCGGACCTGGTCAACCGGCCTCGCGCCGATCGCCGGGTAGGCGAAGCTCCGGAGCCGGGCGAGCCGGAGCGCCTTGCTGGCGATCGTGCTCGCGCCAGCGATGCGCTCCGCTGCTTCCTCGAAGCTCTCGACGCGCTTTGCTTGCTCCGCTTGCGGCGCTTCGCTCTTGAGCAGCCGGGCGAGCTTCAAGCGCGCAGCCTGGCGGTTCGTCGTTCCGAGATTGAACGTCTGTTGCACCGGCTCGCCGGCGACAACGACGGTGATTCGAGCGCGGTAACCGCTCGCCCTGTAGATGAGCGCTCCCTTGCGAGGGCGTCCGCGTTTCGTGCTTTCGGTCATGGCTTGGCCTCGTCTTTCTGTTCCTCAAGCATCTCCTCTAGCTCCGCTTTCTCAGATTCCCATACCTTTTTCAGCCGCGAGGCCGCGCCATGAGCAGCAACCTTTTCCGTCAACCCGCCTATCGCCACCCTGAGCGTCGCTACGGTGGAGCGACGTTGCGCATGTTCGAGACGACGCGCGATCAGGTTTGCTTCCTTTTGAGCTTCCGCAAGCGTCAACTGCGAAGCAGCGAGGTTCTCTTGCGCCTTTGCTGTCCGCTCGAATTGCTCCCGCTGCCGCGCCATCTCTCCGCGCGTCTCGCGAAGCTCCGCCCGTTGGAGCTCGAGCTCGCGTCGTTGAAGCGCAATCGACCAGAGCGCAGCGAACAGCGCGCCAGCGTTGAGCAGTGCGACGAAGGGGCCTACAGCATCTCCGAACGCGCCCCACGTTGAGGCGTGCCCCCATCGCGTCAACAACAGCCAGACATAGAAGGCCCCGCCCGCGAGGACGATTCCGCCGAGCCCCAGAATCGCGATCGGTGGCACGGTCGAACGCTCCGTGGCCAGGTCCTTTTCTTCGTTACCCATGTTCGCCTCCACCCTTCCCCGCCTTCCGCTCCGCCGCTCGCCGTAGCCGTTCGTCAAACCGCGCCAGCGCGTCGGCTTCGAGCTCCGCGACGATGCCGGCGTCGAAGCGTGCGGCGACGGCTTCGAAGAGCGGCGAGGTCAACCCGGCGAAGGTGCGGCGCGTGTTCTCGGCCTTCTGTTGCTCGCGGAGCTCCGTCAGCCTGCGAGAGAGCGCGTCGTTTTCCGCCTTGAGCGCTTCGCGGTCGGCCGCCTTCGAGGGGTCGTTGCGGGTCGCCGCAAGCCCCGCCTCGACTTCTCGCTTGCGCGCCAGCGCGGCCGGGCCGTCGAGCCCGGACACGTCGGGCACCGGGCGGCCGCCGACAACGTCATAGGTGCGGGTGGTCATGGTCCGAAGGCCTCCGCTTCCCGCCTTGCTCGCCTGCCCTCGAATGCGTGGCGCTCCGCGGCCTGCCAGCGATTGTAAGCCTCGCACACCAGTGGTGCGCCTTGGAGCGCGTCCAGAAACTCTCGGCGGGCCTCGGCTGCCCGGAGCTCCAAAAGCTCGGCCTCGGCTTGTGTGAGCTCAAGAACGGCGTCCATGACCCCTGATAACGCAACGCCCCCCGGCTCGGAACCGGGGGGCCTGGTGGGCGATGGGTGGCGCGCGCTCATGACGCGGGCTCCGGGTGTAGGTCAACAACCGGGCAGGGCATTGGCTCCGGAGCGGGAACGTCCGCCGTCTCGGCGAGCAAGAGGAGCTTTGCGGCAAGCCGTCGAGCTCCGTCCGGTGTGAGCCCGATCGCGCGTAGCGGGGCGCTGAACCGCAACGTCACGCGGCCCGGTGCCGTATCGAAGATCGCCGCCCAAGGTGCGGGGCTCATCGGTAGTCCCGCACGGTGGCTGCCACGACAACGAACAACGCGCCGTCCCGCACTACGCGAGCCGTGACGTCCCGCTGCGATGTTCGCGAGCGGGCTCGGTAGAGCGCGAGATGCCGGCCCTCGGCTGGCGACACGAGCCGGGCCCCGCAGAGTAGCTCGGTGAGCTCGCGTCTCGCGGTCTCGATGCCCTCGCGACGAAGCGACGATGCAGCCGCCGTCGTCACGAGAATCGACGTCTCGGGCAGGCCGCTCATGACGTCGGCTCCCTTCTTCCGCCCGCAGGGTCGTGCTCGCCGTTGGGGTCGAACTCGTCGATTGCCTTCGCGAAGCGATCGCAGTCGCTGAGGAGCGAGAACTCCGCATCGGCGGCGATGTAGAGCCACCGCACACACTCGCCCGTGTCGCCCTGCTCGGCCGCTTGCATGGCGCGCCCGGCGGCCGAGTAGAGCGCGCCCCAGGCCGCGCGCTCGTCCGCCTGGGCTTCGAGCACGGCCGACAAGGCGCCTTGGATTCGCTCGATAGGGTGCGGCACGACTTCGAGCGCGTGCGCCGCCCGGGTCAGGGCCGCGAAGCCCTCTAGGACGGCGCTGGCGCGCTCTTGCTCGGTGCCCCGACTCGCGTCCGTCGCCTGCTCAAAAGCCTTCCAGGCGTCGCTCAGGGCCTCGCGGGCCTGCTCGGCCGGGCTCATGGCGACACCGGCCCTTCGTGCTCGAGCACGAAACCGATGCTCGCCAGCGTGTCGGCCGCGCCTCGGGTGTTCAGAGCGGTCAACGTGGCCCGCGTCGCGTTTGCTGCGAGTCCCGTTGCGAGATCTCGGAGCTTGTCTGG
>DASWGX010000706.1:0-2403 GCA_036393455.1 Polyangiaceae bacterium | reverse complement strand
ATAACACCGTACTCGCGCCGGTGATCTTCGCCGGGCCGGTGGCGCATCAGGTCGAGCGCCGTGCGGATCGGCGCGAGAGGATTGCGCAGCTCGTGACCCAGCATCGCCAAGAACTCGTCCTTGGCTCGGTTGGCCCGCATCGCGTCGTGTCGCGCGCGCTCGGCGGCGCGGAACAGCCGCGCATGCTCGACGGCAGTGGAGGCGCGGTCGGCGAGCGAGCGAGCCATCTTCAGGTCTTCGGCGCCGTACCGACGCTTGGACTCCGCCATCACCAGCGTGATCACGCCGAAGGGCTTCTCCTCGTACATCAGGGGAACCCCGATGTAGGAGCGCAGCTCGAGCTGCTCGATGATGCGTCGGTGCTCCTCGTCGCGCGCGGCCGCGGCGAGCATCTCCTGCGGGACTTAGCATCGTCACCATCGCGATCGCGCCGCCGCCAAGCAGCGCGCCGCGCAACACGCCCCGGGCGTCCAGAGCCGGCGGTTCCCTGCTCGAGATTGGCGCCTGCAACCCGGCTCGGGCCGGCGACGGCTGGGGCGCCCCCGAATCGGAATCAGACTCCATGCGACGACGCGCCCACCGAGCAAGGGGCGCTGCTGCTTTTTAGCCGTATGCGTCCGGGCTCGTCAAACCGAGTCCGACCTCGGTCGAGGCCCATCGCCGCGCGTGGCGTCATGCCTCGCGCCACCGCCCGACCTCCGCGCGGACCCGCGCCGTTCTGAGCGGCGTGCGCGGCCTCAAGTCGCTTGCGGAGCTCGACCTCGGCGAGGTAGATCCGCTCGACCCCGTCACCCTACGTTATTCAGGACTCTGCCCTGGCGGTACGGACCCGGAAGGCACGAGGAAAGGCTCCGCAGGAAATCGAAGACGGCAGCGAGAAAGCAGCATCGACAAAGCCACGAGCGAAGGTGGCGGAACTGGCAGACGCGCTAGATTCAGGTTCTAGTGTCAGAAATGACGTGGAGGTTCAAGTCCTCTCCTTCGCACTGTTCGACGCTGATCGTCGTAGGTCTGAGCACGGATCGACGCGTGGAGGATCGGACTTGGAGCTTGTGGGCGGAATTCGGGTGGGATGGATTTTCGCGGGCGAAGGTGAAAGACGGTGGATGAGCCGCTGGCAAGTCCTCTCGCAGTGTTCGACGCTGGGGAGGTGGGGGGCGGAAGAGGGCGTGCTCTGGCACTGTTCGACGCTGATCGTCGTAGGTCTGAGCACGGATCCGACGCGTGGAGGATCGGACTTGGAGCTTGTGGGGGGAATTCGGGTGGGATGGATTTTCGCGGGCGAAGGTGAAAGACGGTGGATGAGCCGCTGGCAAGTCCTCATCCTTCGCACGGTTCGGCGGGGTGTCCGTCAACGGGGCTTCGAGGGCACTAGCCAGGCGAGGACTTCGACGTGGTGGGTCTGCGGGAACATGTCGACGGCCAAGAGTTCTTCGATTTCGAATCCGTGCCGTTCGAGTTCGGCGAGGTCGCGAGCGAGCGTCGAGGGGTTGCACGAGCAGATCGCGATGTGCCGCGCGGCGAGCCGGGCGATGGCATCGAGTCCTTGCTTGATGCCGGCACGCGGCGGATCGGCGAGCACGAGATCGAAACGGCGTCCGGCCGCGATCCAGCGTTTCGCCGCGTCGCGAACGCTGCCGGTTTCGAACGTACTTTCGTCGAGCCCCTGCTCGCGCGCCGCGCGCCGCGCACAAAGGACGCTCGGCAGGTGCTGTTCGATCGCGACGCCTGTGAAGCCAGCCGCGAGCAACGGTAGCGAAAAGTTGCCAGCGCCGGCGTAGAGGTCGGCAAAGCTGGCGTGGCCGCGCGAAAGTGCGCCGTCGCGGACGGTCTCCACGAGCGTTCGGTTCGCCGCGGGGTTCACCTGCACGAAAGCCCCGGCGGGTGCGTAGAGAAACGTTTCGGACGTGAGGTCGTAGCGCTGAAACAGCGCTGGGTCGCCCACGCCGTCGACGGCGACGGCCAGGTCGCGACCGAGGGCGGAGACGAAGCGCTGGGTCATCGTGGCAAGCGGTTTTTCCGGCGTGCGCCGCACGAACCACAACGTCACGTTCGGCGCGTACTCGGACGCGCGCGCCTCGACGTACGCGAAATCGGCGGCCAGGTTCGGGTTCTTGCGCGCGTGCCGTCGTAGCACCGCCAAAGCCGCGTTGATGCGCGGGTCGCTGATGGCGCACGCGTCGGGCTCGGTCATGCGATGACTCTGGGACGAAAAGAAGCCGACGCGGCCTTCCGCGTCGATCTGAAAGCGAATGCGGTTTCGGTAGCCGAGCGGCGGACCGGCGGGCAGGAGGCGGATCGGCGGCGGACTCTGGAGCTTTCCAATCCGTTTCAGCGCGTCCGCCACGAGGTCGAGCTTGTGCCGGCGCTGGTCGTCGATGTCGACGTGCATCCAGTCGCAGC
>DASWGX010000705.1:0-7225 GCA_036393455.1 Polyangiaceae bacterium | reverse complement strand
TGGCCGTGTGATCGCCGCTCGTGCCACGGGAGAACGCGCGTTCGAACGCAAGCTGGCGATCGCGGTCGGCGATCAGCAGACCTCGAGCGCTCGCCATCGCGCGATGCTGCTCCTCGGCCGCGATGCGCCGGTCTTTGAGCTCCGCCAATTGCTTGGAGAGGCGCACGCGCTCGCGGCTCAACTGCTCCACTCGGTGAAGCTCGCGCTCGAGCGCTTGGCGCAGCCCCTCCAACCTGCGCGCATGCTGCGTGAGTTTGTCGAAGCCGCCTGCCGCCGGCAAAAGGCCGGTGCGCGAGAGCTTCACGTAGACGCGCCCGCGGGCCACGACGCGCGCCTCGAGCTTCTCCGCTTCGGCGCCGGCGCGCTCGAGGCCGAGCGCGAGCTCCTTTTCCTCGCGTTCGAGCTTGAGAAGGAGATCGTCGATGCCCGCGCTTTCCGACGCAGCGCCGCGCGACGCGGGCAGCGCGAGCGCGGCGAGCAAGAGAGCGAGCGGCAGTGGGCGCTTCATACGATCAAGAACTTGCGCAAGCTGACCGACGCGGAGAGCGCGCCGAGGCCGGCGCCTCCGATCACGAGCGCGAGCAGCACGGGTGCCGGCAAGAAGCTCGGGGCCTGGCCGAGCAACAGGCTGAAAACGTGGCCGAGCTGGCTCGAGATCAGGGCGTACAGAAAGCCGAGCAAGGCGACGGCCGTGAAGGCTCCGAGCGCGCCTTGCGCGGCCCCTTCGATCAAAAAAGGACGGCGCACGTAGCTGTCCGTAGCGCCGACGAGCTTCAGGATTTCGACTTCGCGCCGCCGGCGCTGAAGGCTCAGCCGAATCGTGGAAGAGACGACGCTGGCTACCGACGCGAGCACGACGAGCGCCAACAGGCCCGAGAGCGCGACGCCGCCCGCGAGCAAGCTGCCGAGGCGCTCGCCCCAAGTCCGGTACGTTTCGACGGCTTCGACGGCCGGCAGCGTTTCGAGCTGCGCGGCCATCTGCTTGATGACCGAGCTGCCGTGGCCGTCGCCGAGCGAAACCTCGAGCGAAGCCGGGAATGCTTCGGTGGGAAGGGCCAACAGCGTGTCGCTCGAAAAGCCGCTCAGGATGTCGCTGCGCGCCTGCTCCGACGTAACGTGGCGCACTGAAGCCACGCCGGGCGTCTTGCGCAACGCTTGCTCGATTGCCCCGATTTGGCTTGCCTCCGCGCCGTCGCGCAGGAACACCGACACGTTGCCGATGCTCGACCAGCGCTCGCGCACGGCCTCCACGTTCACGACCAGCAAGAGCGCGGCTCCGAGGCAGACGAAAGCGACTCCGACCGAGAACACGCTGAGCGCGTGCAACCTCCACTCGGCGACGCCGCCGCGCCACGCCCGCTCGAGGCTCGTCACGATGCGGCCCTCACGCCACGCTCCGCGTCTCGAAGTCGAAGCTCGTGTCGAGGCCGTTCGGCGCGTCGAAGGCGCGACCCTCGTCGAGCACCACGACGCGGCGCGGTCGTACGTCGAGGAGCGAGCGGTCGTGCGTGGCGAACAGGACCGTCACGCCCGACGCATGGATGTCGTCGAAAAGGCCGAGAATGTCGACAGCGAGCTGCGGGTCCAGATTCCCGGTGGGTTCGTCCGCGAGCAAGATCGCCGGCTCGCCGACGATCGCGCGCGCGATCGCCACCCGTTGCTGTTCGCCGCCGGAGAGCAGACCCGCCCGCTCCGAGCCGCGGCCGCCGAGGCCGACCTGTTCCAGCACTTCGCCGACGCGCTGGCGAATGATCCGCGGCACGACGCCGAGCACCTCGAGCGGCAGCCCGACGTTGTCGAGCACCGACCAGCCGTCGACCAGCTTGAAGTCTTGGAAGACCACGCCGATGTTGCGGCGCAGGAAAGGTATCGACTGATGGGAGAGCCGCTCGATGTCGCGGCCCAAAAAGAGGATGCGCCCGCTGTCGGCGGTTTCGGAGGCATAGACGAGCCGGAGCAGGGTGCTCTTGCCCGCCCCGGACGGCCCCGTTATGAAAACGAACTCGCCGCGCCGAATCTCCAGGTTCAAGCCGCGGAGCACCGGCGCGTCGGCACGGTACGCCTTGTGCACGTCCTCGAACACGAGCGTCGGCCGGTGAGCTGCACTGGGATCGAAGCGGGCGCCCTCTCTCAGCGCGGGCTGAAATGGGCGGCCCTGAGCGCCAGCTTGCATGGGCTCGAGGTAGCAGGCGCTCCTGACCGCGCACAACTTTTCCGCGAAGCCGGAGCCGCATGCAGCCGTTGAAGATCGCGTACTTTGGCCTTCCGCTGGGCGCGTGTCTGCTCGCCCGGCGCGGCTACGATATCGTGCATGCCGTGCTGTCCCCGGTGCCGGCCCCCGGCCAGCGCCGCCTGCGCCGTCTCATCGGCTCCGAGCCGGTGCTCGATGCCGGATCGTTCGGGGACGCCGGGACCTTTTGGCGCGCAATCGAGCGGCGCATCGAAAAGGGCGCCTGCGACGCCCTGGTGAGCTGGTTTTTCACACGCCAGATCCCCTTGGAAGTACTCGAGCGTGCGCCGATTGCGCTCGGCGTGCATCCGTCGCTCTTGCCGCGACACCGCGGCCCCGACCCGTACTTTTGGGCCATCGACGCCGGAGACGCCGAGAGCGGCGTCACGGTGCATTGGCTTCGCGCTGGCTACGACAGGGGTCCCATCGTCGCCGAGGAGCGCCTCGTCATCGGTGAGAAGAACGCGTGGCAGCTGGCTCGGGCGCTCGACCGTCCGGCGCTCCGCCAGCTCTTCCAGGCGCTCGACCGGGTTCGGGCGGGCCAAGAGCTACCGTGTCGGGAGCAGGACGAAGTGCGGGCAACGTGGGCGCCGGAGCCGACCGGGTCGGAGCTGAGAGTCGACTGGCACTGGCCGACCGAGCGCGTGCTGCGGCGGGTTCGGGCGCTCGCGCCCGTACCGGGTCTGGCGCTCGAGGTACTCGGGGTCGACTTCTTCGCCGAGAGCTGCCGGCGCTCGGACGACTATCCTCGGGCGCTCATACCCGGCGAGGCCGCGATTTGGGACGCTCCAGAACCGCGCTGCGTCGTCAAGACCGGCGACGGCGCGATCGCCGTGGAGCAAGCTCGCGCCATGCTGCCGGTGTCGTCCGCGCGCGCTCGACCCCGTGCGCATTCGCTGAACGCGCCCGGCGAGCTTAATGAAGTCGTGCTTGACGGCGGAGAGCTTGCCCGCGTCTTGGAAGGGCAGCGGCCCGCGCGCCCGGGTTACCCCGACGGCCGCGGATGCTAAGGTGCGGCGGTCCGGCGCCCCTGCCGGAGGTAGCACCATGATGGACGTAATCAGCCGTGCACGCGAGGCTCGGGAGGGGTTGGCCCGAGGCCTTGCCGCGCTGCAAACTCCCGGAGTTCCGACCGAGCTCATGAACGCCGCGGAGCCCGTAGCTCAAGCGATGGGGGCGCTGCACCAGATCGAAGCAACGCAGGGCGCGGCAGTGGGTCACGCCGCGCCCGCCGCGCTCGATGCCGTGCGGCGCGCGCTCGGCTTGCTTCAGGCCGAGCCCCTCGCGCACCCCGCGGTCGATCAGGCTACTGAAGCGGTCGCGGGTTCGCTCGGCTTGATTCACGAGCTCACGCGGGCTTCCGCTCACGCCGCGCAGGCTCCGCAGGCAGCGCCCCAGCCCGCAGTGCACCAGCCCCAGCCCGTAGTGAATCAGGACGCGGCGTACGCCAATACCATTGCCATGCCTGCCGGCGCGCAGGGCTTCGCCCTGAGCGTTCCGGAGCAGCCGGCGCGCGCGGCGCCGCACCCCGCGGGAGCGGCGCAGCTCGTCGAGGCGAGCCTCGGCGCCCACAGTCCGAGCAACTTCTACAAGGGGCTGAGCGGCAACGACGTCATCGATTCGGGAGGCATCTTCGTCGCGACGTATCAGATCCCCAACGTCGGAACGCCGCTTCTGATCAAGGTAGCGCTTCCCGGCGGCTACGAGTTCGAGGCTAGAGGCGTGGTGCGCTGGACGCGTGAAGCGCCGCTGTCCATGTCGGCGGGCATCGAGGCTCCGCCGGGCTTCGGCGCGCAGTTCACCGAGATTTCTGCGGAGGGGCGCCAGCTCGTCTACCGCTACGTGCGCAACCGCGAGCCGCTGTTCCACGACGATCTGTGAGGCGAGCCGCGCGGGGTCTGCTCATCGCGCTCGTCTGGGCGGTGCTCGCTGCCTTCGCAGCGCCCGCGCGGGCGGGTGATCCGCAGCTCCGCTGGTACACGGTTTCCACGCCGCACTTCCGCTTCCACTTCCACGGCGGGCTCGAGCCGGTCGCGCAACGAGTCGCGGCGATTTCCGAAGCGATCCACCGGCGCTTGGTGCCGATGCTCGGCTACCAGCCGACGGAAATCACCCAGGTCTTGATCACCGACACGAGCGAAGACGCGAACGGTTTCGCCCTGGCGCTGCCGTACAGCGCGATCCGGCTGTTCGTCTCCGCGCCGAGCGACATGTCCGTGCTCGGCGACTACGACGATTGGCTGGTGGAGCTCGTCACTCACGAATACACGCACACGCTGCATCTCGAGAACATCCACGGGCTGCCCGCGATTCTGAACGCGGTACTCGGCAAGACCTACGTTCCCAATCAGAGTCAACCGCGCTGGCTGCTCGAGGGGCTCGCCACTTTCGTAGAAAGCGATCAGACCAGCGGCGGACGCCTCCGCTCGAGTCAGTTCGAGATGTTTCTGCGCGCGGACGTGCTGGAGCACAACGTCGCTACGCTCGATCAACTGAGCCATCTGCCGGTACGCTGGCTCGGCGGAAACCTGTGGTATCTCTACGGCTCCTACTTCTTCGAGTACGTCGCCGATCTCTACGGGCCCGCGGTATTCGCGGAAGTTGCCAGCGACTACGGGCAGAACATCATTCCCTGGGGCATCAACCGCTCGCTCTACCGCGCTACCGGGCGCACCTATCCGGAGCTCTATTCGAGCTGGGTGAAACAGCTCGAGCAGCGGTTCCACGCCCAGGCCGCCGCCGTCCGGAAGCGTGGACTGCGCGAGGGAGCTCCCCTCACGACGCACGGCGGCATCGCGCACTATCCGCGCTTCGAACCGGCCTGTGACGGCTCGCGCAAGCCTGCTGTCGTCTACTACCGCGACGACGGCCACGGTGAGCCGGGCTACTACCGGCTCGAGTTCGACGCGCGTTCGCGCCCCGTCGGAGAGCCGGAGCTCGTGGCGTTCGCCGTCGGCGGCGTCGCGAGCTTCGATCGGAAGTGCGGCCTCGTCTTCGAAAGTATCGCGCCGAGCCGGCGTCGTTACTTCTTGAGCGATCTATTTCGCCAAGCTCCGGGCACGCGTTCGACCCGCAGCGCGCGGCCTGGTCGTCGGCGCCTGACGCGGGGTCTTCGGGCGCGCGAGCCCGCCGTGAGCCCCGACGGCCGGCGTGTCGCTTTCGTCACCAACCACGCGGGCACGACGACGCTGCGTATCGCGGAGCTCGAGCCGGACGGTCTCGGTAGTGCGATGCGAACCTTGGTCCCGAGCGCGCGTTACGAGCAGGCCTACACGCCGCGCTTTTCCCCCGACGGTTCGCGCGTGACATACAGCGTCTGGACGGCCGGCGGTTATCGCGACATTCGCGTCGTCGACGTCGCGACGGGGGCTTTCTTCCACGTCACTCACGATCGCGCCATCGATCAGCACCCCACGTTTTCGCCCGACGGCCGCTATCTCTTGTTCGCATCCGATCGAAGCGGCATCCCCAACATCTACGCCTACGAGCTCGCGACGAAAGAGCTCTTCATGGTGACGAACGTCGTGACGGGAGTCTACATGCCGGAGCTCGCGCCGGACGGTCGCACGCTGGTGTACGCCGGGTACACCACGAGGGGCTTCGATCTCTTCGCGCTGCCGTTCGACCCGGCGAAGTTTCTCGAAGCGCCGCCGTCGCGCAGCGCGAGACCCTCGCTTCGCGAGGATCTCGAGGGCGCGCCTTTCGCCGTCGCGCCGTACGACCCGCTGCCCACGCTCCGCCCGCGCGCCTACAGTCTGAGCTACGGGACGGGCACGTTCGGCAACGCGCTCACCATCGCCACCGACGGTTTCGACATCGTCGGCTACCACGCTTTCAGCGCGGCGGTGACGGTCCAGGACGAAGCGGTCGAGCCGCAGTTCGAGCTCGACTACGTCTACAGCCGCTTGCCGTTCGACATGCGACTGCGCCTGGCGCGCTCCGTCGCCCCGCGCGACGACTACCGCTTCGGCGACCAAACCCCGGTAGTGACCGAGCACGCGACGAGCTTCAGCTCCGGGCTCGTGTTCGGCATTCCCGGCGAGTTCGAGAGCCAATCCGCCGCGGTCAACTACACGGTTGCGTATTTCGACCAGCGCTTGCCCATCGCCGGCTTGCTCGACCCCTTCGCGAGGCTCCCGCAAGAGCCGCACCGCGGGCTGCTCGGCCTGGTGCACCTGGGGTACTCGTACTCGAACACCAGCGGCACGCTGTTCGGCGTCGGCGGCGAGAGGGGTTTCGCGCTCTCGCTCGGAACCGATTTCGCGGGGCACGAAATCGGCAGCGAATCGACGCTCGCTGCGTTCACGGGGCGCGCTGTCGCGTACGTTCCGATGCCGTATTCGCTGCATCACGTGCTTGCGCTCGGGCTATCGGGCGGCGCTGCTGCGGGAACCTATCCACGCCGCGGTTTGTTCTTCACCGGCGGGTTCGCCGACACGCCGGCGTTCGACGTTTTCGTGGACGGTACCCAGCAGGGCGCGTTCTTGCTGCGCGGCTACGAACCGGCGCAGTTCGTCGGAAATACGTTCAGCCTCCTGAACGTCGAGTACCGCGCTCCGCTCCTCTACGTCGACCGCGGCGTCAGCACGTTACCCGCGTACTTGCGCACGGTGTGGATGACGCTTTTCTTCGACGCCGGCGGCGCGTTCAATCGCGTGGACCCGGACGACCCGCTCGCGAGCTTTCATGCTGGCATCGGCGGCGAGCTCTGGTTCGACGTGACGCTCGGCTACTTCACCCAAGCCAACTTGCGCCTGGGTGTCGCGCACGGTCTCGATAGCCTGGCGCCGGGGTTGCAGACCTACTGGGTGGCGTCGGCGGGGTTTTGAGCGCGGTTGACCAACTCGACCAACTCGGGGCCGGCGCCGGGTTCGCCGGCGCTATTCGCCCGGCGGTACGTGAATCGCGTCTTGCCGGCCGACCACGCGCTCCGCTTCTCCGCGCGCGTAAGCTTCGAACAGATGGCCCCACGCCGTCTCTTCCCTCCACTTTTCG
>DASWGX010000704.1:0-9213 GCA_036393455.1 Polyangiaceae bacterium | reverse complement strand
AAGAGCGACAAGCTCGACCTGCTGCTCGTCATCGATAACTCGATCAGCATGGCCGACAAGCAAGCGCTGCTCGCCGCAGCGTTGCCGGGTTTTCTCGCTCAGCTCGTCAATCCCTGTCTCAGCATCGGCGTTCCCGCGGCGGACTGCGAACTCGACGCCGAGCTCGATCCACCCGTTACCGATCTCCACGTCGGCGTCATCACGACGAGCCTCGGCACCCAGGGCGGTGCCCTCTGCTCGCCGGAGAGCACCGAGTTCAACCCGACGCAGAACGACCGCGCACACCTGCTGCCTGCCGTACGAGAAGAACTGACAGGCGCCGACGACTTCGCCGCGCTGAAGGTCGAGCCGGAGACCGAGCTCGAGGACTACGAAGCCTTCGTGGAGGAGGTCGTCGCCACGGTGAACGTCGCGGGCGAAGCCGGTTGCGGCTTCGAAGCGCCGCTCGAGGCCTGGTACCGCTTCTTGATCGACCCCGAGCCGTCTCTGGAAGTCATGCTCGACGGCCAAACTTCGAGGCCGTCAGGCGTCGACAGTCGCGTGCTCCAACACCGGTCGGCGTTTCTGCGTCCCGATTCGAACGTGGCCATCGTGATGCTGAGCGACGAGAACGACTGTTCGATCATCGATGCCGGCATCGGCTGGCTGACGGCCCACCCTGGCGAGACGGGCGCGACGTTCCACATGCCGCGCCCCACGAGGACCTGCGTCGCCAGTCCCGCGAGCGAGTGCTGTCGCTCCTGCGCGCTGGTCGAGGAATCGCCACCGGACGGCTGCGTGCCCGTCGGGGAAGATCCGGCGTGCGAGGGCGGAGCGCCCGCGCCTACGCTCGGCAACCTGGAAGACCCGTTGAACCTGCGCTGCTTCGAGCAGAAACGTCGCTTCGGGTTCGACCTGCTCTATCCCACGAGCCGATACGTCGGGGCGCTCACTTCGCCGGTCGTCCGAGGACGCAACGGCCGCAGTGTCCGAAACCCGCTGTTCGAGCCTTCCGACGGCGTCGCGCGCCGGCCCGAGAACGTCGTGCTCGGCGCGCTCGTCGGAGTACCGTGGCAGGACGTCGCGAGCGAAGAGAGCATCGACGGCGGTGAGCTCCGCTTTTTGACGGCGTCGGAGCTGACGAGCGAGGGCCGCTGGCAATTGTTCACGCGGTCGAGCCTGAACGACGCGCCGAACGACCCCTTCATGATCGAGTCCGTGGAACCGCGTTCAGGCACGAACCCGCTCACCGGCGACGCCATCGTTTCGGCGAGCTCGGAAAATCCTTCCGCGAATGCCGTCAACGGTCATGAAAGCGTCCCGCTGCCCGGGTCGTTCGACGCGTTGCAATCGGCCTGCACCTTCCCATTGCCGGAGCCGCGCGACTGTAGCGCGAACAGCGACGCTGAGGTCTGTGAGTGTTTCGAGGAGGAGCTCGTCACGAACCGCGCCGTCTGCCAGCCTCCCGAAGGCGGTGCCCCGAGCACGACGCAGTACGGCGCCGGCGCGTATCCGTCGCTGCGCCAGCTCGAGGTCTTGCGCGAGATCGGCAACAGTGCCGTCGTGACGTCGGCATGCCCACGCGACGTCGAGATGACCACGTCGACCTCGGGCTACGCTCCGGCCTTGCGCGCCATTGGCGAAAGAATCGGGGACTCGGTCCGCTGAGCGGCGCCGCCCTTTCGGCCTCTGCTACGACCTTTCGGCGTCCGCCGCGTTCATCGGTCGTCCGGTTCGCCCGTTTCTTTCCCCGGCGCTCGATCGATTGCTATGGGCGTGCGATGCGCCCCCGTTTCGTGAGCGCCCTCTTGCTACTGCCTGCGCTCGGCTGCGTGAGCCCGCCTCCTCCCGCCGAGCGCGCCACCAACGCCGCCCGGGAGCTCAACCTCGCCGCGCGCTTCGGCCGGATGGACCTGGCGGTGGCCAGGGCGTCGCCCAAGGTGCGGAGGGAATTCATGCAGCGCCGCGCGCTCTGGGGCAAGGGCCTGCGCGTCGTGGACGTCGAGCTCACCGGCCTCGAGATGTCCGAGCCGAGTCGCGCCGTAGTCTACGTGGACGTCGCGTGGGTGCGGGTCGATGAATCGACGCTGCGTTCGACACGCGTCGCGCAGCACTGGGAAGACGAAGAAGGCGGCTGGCTCTTGACGCGCGAGAAGCGTGTCGCCGGCGACGTCGGCCTGTTCGGAGAGCTCGTCCTGCGCCGCGGCCCGCCGCGGCACGACGTACACTTTCCATCGAAGACGATTCGCTGATTGCCGGCGCACCGTGTGCTCGGGCCGGCGCTCGTACGACCTACTTCTTCTTTTTCTTCTTGCGGCTGGCGCGAGCGGTATCGGCGCGGCGCTTGATGCGCTCGAGCTTCTTGCGCTGCCGTTTGCGCCGGCGCGTCTTCGGCGTGCTGTGATTATCGAAACGTCCCATTCTTTGCTTCTCGGCTGAGCCTTGCCCAAGCGTTACGCCCGGACCGCCGACGCCATACAGCGGAACGCGGTCGGTTGCCAGGGGGCGCGCCCGTGTGCTCGGGCGATTCGCTGCGCGGCGACCGGCGGCGCGTGGCCTTGCCTGCGCGCCCGGGCGCAAGCCCCTGCGCGGGGCCGCCTGCCCGGGCCATGGGGCCGGCGACCAGAACCGTCAAGCGCCCGACGGCGATCGTCAACCGCTCGACGCGTCTTCGAGCGTTCGCTCGCGGTCTCGCACTTCGAGACGATAACGACTGTTGACGGTTTCGATGTAGAACACGTCACGCGACGCCAAGCGCAACACACGCTTGACCGGAGTCGTCACGTACTCGTGCATTCCGTCCGAGAACTCGATCACCACCACCGACCCCTTCCGCGGCGCTCTCACCAGCCGACCGGTGACCGCACGCGCCCCGCGGCCGAGTTTTCGCAAGACGACTTGCACGCCTCTGACTCTAGCAAGTCTCGCGCCCCCGTCTAGCCCGCCCCTCACGCATCGGTCCGTGTCCGTCGTACCTTTACACTGTCGCCCCCAGCCTGCCCAACCCGAACGCACCCGGGAACGCCGCGACCCCACAAAGCCCCCGCGCGAAGCGCCACGAGCCCGCGCGCGAAGCCCCACGATCGCATAGAGCCGCGAAACCTTTCCGGAAACCCCTTGTCGACCCGCGCGGCCACGCCCCGGCCGCCGGGGTTGCCGCCGTGCAGCGAGACCCCCCTCGGAGCGTGGGCGCTCAGGGAGCGCTCACGCCGGGCTTGCCCTGCTTGGCGAAGTAGGCGCGCAGCACGTCGCGCGCCAGATGCGGACCCTTGATGTGCCAGAGCGGCGTGTTGACCACCAGCGCCGCCACGGCCACCTCGGGCTTTTTCGCGGGAGCGAAGCCGACGAACCATGTGTAGTGCCGGTTCGCTTCGTGACGCGTCAAGGTTCCGGTTTTTCCGGCGACCTCGATGTCCGGCAGGAAGGATCTGCCTTTCGCGTCGTGAAACATCTTGTACGCCGAACCGTTCGGAACCGTTTGCTCCATCATCACGCGGAGCTCGTTCGCGGTTTGCGCTCGCATCGCACGGCGCAGCACGTGCGGCTCGCTCTTGTCTTCCCAAATCTTTTTCTTGTCCTGCTCGATGAAGCGGACGATGCGCGGCTCCAGCGCGACGCCCGCGTTCGCGACCGTCTGCGCAAGCAGCGCGCCGGCGAGCGGCGACAGGCTCGTATGCCAGAACCCAGCCGCGGCGCGTGCGAACTCGAGCGGGTCATTGGGGATGTCGATGGAGCTGGTCTCGTTCTCGACCACGAACGGCACGCTCGCGCCGAAACCGAAAGCTCCGCCCGTGGCGCTGAGCTCCGCGGGCGTCAGATGCTTTTGTGCGAGCCGAGCAAAGACGACGTTGAGGCTCCTACCCATGGCGATCGCCAGCGTCGCGCACCACTTGTCGCGCTCCGGATCGTCGCGCAGTTCCTCGGCAGAAATGCGGCTTTTCCCACCCCGGTAGCATTGCTCCGTCTCGTGAACGAGGTCGGCCCGCTCCACCAGTGCCGCGGCCGTGACGATCTTGAAGATGCTCGCAGCCGGAGCTTCCGCGCGCGCATTGACGTCGAACTTGTCGCCCTGTGTCACGTGGCTCGCGTAGGCCAGAACCTCGCCCGTCTTGACGTCGATCATCACGACCCCCGCCTCGGGAACTCGGTAGCGCTTCATCTGCGAAATCGCCGTGCGCTGAACCAAGGGGTCGAGCGTCAGCTCAGCGGTGCGGCCTCCGGGAAGCGGCGTCGTGACGCGGCTGGCGCGGATATCGAGTCGAAGAAGGTCGAGCCCCTCGAGGTCGGGCCCTTGGGGCTCCTCGCGCTCCGGCGCCACCGCGGACAGCGCGCTGATCGGGGTTTTTAGCGCCACGCTGCCCCGCACGATGGGGACCAGGGCGCAGACGATGCCAACGGCGGCTCCCACGCCCAGCCAGCGGCTCCAAGGTGCCATGATCGTACCGGTTAGCGAGCCCGGGCCAGGGCGGACAAGAAACCCGCAACCACCGCCGAGGGGGGCCGGGCTGTCGCCGCGCGCGCGGAGGGGCTATGCTTGTGCTTCGCTGCGGGGCGCTCCCGCGCCGAAAGTAGACCATTTGTCGGTAGAAGAGGCCCGTTTCTCCGCTCGTCTGGAGGTCGAAAGCACGGGGGTGCTGCTGGCGCTGTCGGGGCCGCAATCCGCACTGCTCGCCGAACTGGCGAAGCAGAGCGGCGCCGAGGTGAACCTCAGGGGCAACACCATCTACGTCGCTGGAAACGAGGACGCCGTTCGCATCGCCCACCGGTTTTTGAGCGACGCCGCGCACTTGGTCGAGCGCGGTTTCGAGATCGCGCTCAGCGACGTGGCCCCCGCCGTGCGCGGCATGCGCCAGGCGCCGGACCGCTCGCTCCTCGATCTGCTCGACGAAGTGATCCTGGTGTCGCCGCGGCGGCGCGCGATCGTGCCGAAGAGCCCCGCGCAGCGCGACTACGTGCACGCCATCCGCACGCATGACCTGACCTTCGGCATCGGCCCGGCCGGAACCGGCAAGACGTACCTTGCCATGGCGATGGCCGCGAGCGCGCTGACGCAGAAGAAGGTCAAGCGCATCATCCTGACCCGCCCCGCGGTGGAAGCCGGCGAAAAGCTCGGGTTTCTCCCCGGTGATCTGGCGGAGAAGGTGAACCCGTACCTCAGGCCGCTCTACGACGCGCTGCACGACATGTTGGACTTCGACCACGTCGACCAGCTGCGCCAGCGCGGTCAGATCGAGGTCGCGCCGCTGGCCTTCATGCGGGGTCGGACTCTGAACGATTCCTTCGTGATCCTGGACGAAGCGCAGAACGCCACCAGCGAACAGATGCGCATGTTCCTGACGCGCCTCGGTTACGGAGCCAAGGCGGTGGTCACGGGCGACATCACGCAGACCGACTTGCCCGCCGGCGCGCGGAGCGGGCTAAGAGAAGCCAAGAGTCTGCTGGAGGGTGTCGACGGCATCGCTTTCTGCAACTTCACCGACGCGGACGTCGTTCGCCACCCGCTGGTGCAGAAGATCATCGTAGCCTACGAGGCCCGCGACGCGAGGCTGCACGAACGGGCGGCTCTGCGCGGCGCAGAGGGTCCTCGCAACGGGAGCGAGGCGCCGGAGCAGCGGAAAAGCGACGCGGAGCGAGCGGCCGGGGACGATGCAGGGCCGGACCCCGGGGCCGGACAGCACCAAGGACTGCGCGGAGGACGACACGGAGGACCCACGACACCCTGAAGGGCGGGGTCGCTCCGAAACCCGGATCATGATAAGCGCCGCGCCATGCCCAGAATCCTTCACGTGAGCGCCCGCGAGATCCTCGACTCGCGGGGAAATCCCACGGTCGAAGCCGAAGTCCACACCGAAAACGGCTTTGGCCGCGCGGCGGTTCCGAGCGGCGCGTCCACCGGCGAGCACGAAGCCATCGAGCTGCGCGACGGGGACAAACAGCGCTACCTCGGTAGGGGCGTGCTCAAAGCCGTCGAGCACGTCAACGACAAACTCGGTCCGGCGATGACCGACCTGTCGGCCTTCGATCAAGCCGGCATCGACCACCGCCTCCTGGAAATCGACGGCACGCCCAACAAGGCCAAGATGGGCGCCAACGCCATCTTGGCCGTGTCGATGGCGGTCGCCCGCGCGGCCGCGGACGTGCTCGAAATTCCGCTCTGGCGCCATCTCGGCGGGGTGCAAGCTCGCGTATTGCCGACGCCGCTGATGAACATCGTCAACGGCGGCGCCCACGCCGACAACGGCCTCGAGATTCAAGAGTTCATGATCGTGCCCCTCGGTTTCCCGACCTTTGCGGAAGCGCTGCGGTGCGGCACCGAGATCTTCCACTCGCTCAAGGCGCTTCTGAAGAAGGACGGGATGACCACGGCCGTCGGCGACGAAGGCGGCTTCGCCCCGCGCCTCGGCACCAACGAACAAGCGCTCGAGCGCATCCTCAAGGCGATCGAAGCAGCGAGCTACAAACCCGGCGAGCAAGTCGCCCTCGCGCTCGACGCCGCGGCGAGTGAATTCTACAAGGACGGCAAGTACACCTTCGACAAGAAGCCGCTCACCTCGAGCGAGCTCTGCGACGTCTACGTAGACCTTTGTGGCAAGTACCCGATCGTGAGCATCGAGGACGGTTTCGCCGAAGACGACTGGGACGGCTGGAAGCTCGTGACCGATCGGCTCGGCAAGAAGGTGCAGCTGGTGGGGGACGATCTCTTCGTCACCAACATCACGCGCCTCAAACTGGGCATCGAGCGCAAGACGGCGAACTCCATTCTGATCAAGCTGAACCAGATCGGCACCCTCACCGAAACCCTCGACACGATCCGCCTGGCGTCCCGCTCGGGCTACACCTCGATCATCTCGCATCGGTCCGGCGAGACCGAAGACGCTTTCATCGCCGACCTCGCCGTCGCCACCAACGCGGGACAGATCAAGACCGGGAGCCTCAGCCGCACCGATCGCGTGGCCAAGTACAACCAGCTCCTGCGCATCGCCGAGGAGCTCGGCGACGAGCAGGAGTACTCCGGTCGGGCGCCGTTCGCGCGGCTCGGCTGAGTCGCGCCGGGCGCCGCCGGGCCTTCACGGCTTCGCGGCGGCCGGCCGCGACGCGGAACCCTCGATGAAAAGCGAGCTTGACGCTCTCGAGACGGAAGCGCTCGCGGCCATCGTTGCCGCCGAAAGCGAAGCAGCGCTGCGAGCGCTGGAAGTTCGCTACTTCGGCAAGAAAGGCGAGCTCACGCGGGTATTGCGCGCGATGGGCGGGCTCAGCCCCGAGGAGCGTCCGCTGGTGGGACGGCGCGCGAACGAAATCCGCGCCGCGCTCGAATCCGCCGTGAAAGAGCGCGCGCGAGCGCTCGAATCCGAACGCATCGCCCGGCTCTCTCTGGATCCGTTCTTCGACGCGACGCTGCCCGCGCCGCGACCCGCGGTCGGCGCGCTGCACCCGGTCACGCTGGTCACCGATCACGTCGAGGACGTGTTTCGAGCCATGGGCTTTTTGCTGCTCGACTACTACGAGGTCGAGACCGATTTTTTCAACTTCGAGGCGCTCAACATCCCGAAGACGCACCCGGCGCGCGACATGCAGGACACCTTCTGGCTCGAAGACGAGAACCTGTTGCGCACGCACACCTCATCGGGTCAGGTGCGCGCGATGAAAGAGTACGCGCCGCCGTTCCGCGCCATTTTCCCCGGGCGCGCGTTTCGTTACGAGCGCACCGACGCCTCGCACGAGCATACTTTCTACCAGCTCGAAGGGTTGATGATCGACGCCGAGGTCAGTGTGGCGAACCTGGTCCATTCGATGCAGACGCTGCTCGGCGCGATTTTCGAACGCGACGTCGAAGTGCGCTTGAGGCCAGGCTACTTCCCCTTCGTCGAACCGGGCTTCGAGCTCGATATCCAGTGTCAGGTCTGCGACGGTAAGGGCTGCCCGGTGTGCAAGTACTCGTCGTGGGTCGAGCTTCTACCGTGCGGGCTCGTGCACCCGAACGTGCTGCGCTTCGGCGGCGTGGACCCGGAAAAGTGGTCGGGATGGGCGTTCGGTCTCGGCCTGTCGCGGCTCGTGATGATGAAGTACCGCGTCGACGACATTCGCCGACTGCTCGGCGCGGATCTCGACTTCAACCGGCAATTCGTGAGGGGGTAGCGCGTGCACGTTTCGCTGGCCTGGCTCGGTCGCCACGTCGACCTCGACGGCGTGAACGTCGAAGAGCTCGCCGACCGCTTTACGCTCGGCGTCGCGGAGCTCGAGGGCGTGACCCGCGTCGCTGCCGTTCCGAACGTCGTGGTCGGCCGGGTGCTCAGCGTCGAGCCCATCGCGGGCAGCAAGCTCACGCTCTGTCAGGTCGACGTCGGCAAGGAGCGGCGCTCCATCGTCTGCGGGGCGCCCAACGTCGCCGCCGGGCAGTGCGTGCTCGCGGCGCTCCCGGGCTCGAAAATTCAGGGTCAGGAAATCGTCGCGCGCGCCGTCAAGGGCGTCGGCTCCGAGGGCATGTTGGTGAGCGAGCAAGAGCTCGGCATCGGGCCGGAGTCGGACGGCATCCTGGTCCTCGACGATCGCGCGCAGCCGGGTACGCCGCTCTCCGCCCTCGCGCCGATCGAAGACGTGCTGTTCGAAATCGACAACAAGTCGCTCACGCACCGGCCCGATCTCTGGGGGCACCGCGGCATTGCGCGCGAAGTCGGCGCGCTGCTCAAGCGTCCGCTCAAGCCGCTCGAGCTCGACGAGCAATTCGGCACGGAGGCTCCGTGCGAGGTCGCCATCGAGGCTCCGGCCGGCTGCGCTCATTACTCGGCGCTCGCCCTCGCCGGCATCGCGACGGCGCCTTCGCCGCTCTGGCTCAGGGTGCTGCTCTACCGCGTGGGAACCCGCCCCATCGACAACGTGGTCGACGCGACGAACTTCGTGATGCTCGACCTCGGTAACCCGGTTCACGCCTTCGATCGCCGGAACATCGAAGGCGGCCGCATCGTGGTGCGCCGCGCTCGCGACGGCGAGCGCATCGTCACGCTGGACGGCGTCGAACGGAGCCTCGACCCGCGCGACCTGGTGATTGCCGACGCCGCGCGGCCCGTCGCTCTGGCGGGGATCATGGGCGGGGAAGACTCCGGCGTCACTTCCCGGACGAGCGAGCTCTTGTTCGAGGCAGCGACCTTCGACGCTGCCACGGTGCGGGTCACCGCGCAGCGCCTTGGCCTCCGAACCGAGGCCTCCGCGCGTTTCGAGAAGAGCCTCGACCCGGCG
>DASWGX010000703.1:0-4092 GCA_036393455.1 Polyangiaceae bacterium | reverse complement strand
TCGAGCGCTTCTTCGGTCAGCGCGACGAATCGAAGCTGCCCGCGAAGCTCAAACGGGAGCTCGCGACCGCCCGGCAGCGCCTTTCGCATCTACACGAGCGGCGCGCGAAAGCCGAGCAGGAAGGTTTTCGCATCGACGAGCACCTCGGATACTACTCGGAGATCAACGACTCGCTGATCGGTGCGACCGCCGCGCTGACGCAACTCACGAGCGATGGCGAGACCCTGATGATCATTTCTCGTCTCGTCGCCACCTTGCAGGTGATCGAGCGCAGCAGCCGCCAGCACGCGCTGCTGAGCTACGTGTTCGGAAAACGCGAGTTTCCGCCCGGGACGTTTCGCTCCTTCGTCACCCTGATCACCGACCGGGACGCCTACATGGCGACGTTTCGCATCTTCGAGGACGAAGCGGGGTTTCGGCGTATCCAGGCCAAGCTCGAGGGTCCGCACGCGCGGCAGATCGAAGCCATGCGGAAAGCGGCGCTCGAGACGACCGACGAAGAGCTCACCGTCGATGCCGCCGAGTGGTTCGAGACACAACGTCGAAACCTGCAGGCGGTGAGCGGTTTGACGGCGGAGACGCTGGCGGGGCTGCGCCTCACCGCCGCCGGGAAGGTCGCGGCGGCCCGGCAGGCGATACGGCTCGGCATAGGACTGGTGCTCGGCGTGCTCGTGATCTCGGCGCTGCTTGCGGCGGGGATTGCGCGCAGCACGACGCGCAGCGTGCGCGTGCTGGTCGAAGCCACCGAAGCCGTGCAGCGCGACGGGGACTTCGAGGTCCGGGCGCGAAAGACCAGCCGGGACGAGCTCGGACTCTTGACGGATGCGTTCAACGACATGCTCGCGGGGATCCAGGAGCGCGATCGCGAGCTGCGCGCTCACCGCGAGAACCTGGAACGGGCCGTGGTGGCGCGTACGCGCGAGCTTTCGCAGCGCAACGAGCAGATGCGGCTCGTGCTCGACAACGTCGAGCAGGGGCTGGTTACCATCGATCGCGAAGGCAAGCTCTCACCCGAGTGCTCTCGCGCGTTCGAAAGGTGGTTTGGAGAATTCCGACCGGGGACCTCCTTCGGTTTCGTGCTCGCCCCGCACGACCTCAAGGCGAAGTGGCTGCTCGAAATGTCCTACAAGCAACTCATCGAGGACGTGCTGCCGGTCGAGCTCGCGCTCGATCAGATGCCCAAGCTCTTGGTTCGCGGCGACCGGCACTACGCGCTTTCGTTCACGCCGGTCCTGCATGACGGCAAGATGGACGGCGCGTTGCTCGTGGCGCGCGACGTGAGCGCCGAAATCGCGGCGCGGCACGCCGACGCCGTGCAGCGCGAGAAGATCCGTGCCTTCGAGCACGTGATGCGTGATCGCCACGGCTTTCTCGAGTTCTTCGGCGAGGCGCAGGGTCTGGTCGAGCGCATTCGCGACGGCGGCTTCGACGACCGCGTCGAAGAGATGCGGGCGATTCACACGCTGAAGGGCATTGCGGCCGTCTTCGATCTCGATTCCGTGGTCGGAGCAGCCCACGAGCTCGAGCAAGCGCTGGCCGACGGCGAGCGCGGCGCAAAGGAGGCCGCGCTCGCGGAGCTGCTTGCTCGCTGGCACGAGCTCGTCGTCCACGTCGCTCCGGTCCTCGACGACGACGCGAGCGACGGCCTCGTAGTCAGCCGGTGCGACCTCGAAGCGTTGCTCGCCGTCGTGCGTTCGCGCGCTACGCATGAAACCATCGAGCGCCGGCTGGCTCGACTGGAGCACGAGCCCGCCGAGCTCCGGCTCAAGCGCATCGAGGAGCAGCTGAAACGGCTCGCCCGGCGGCTCGGAAAGCCCGAGCCCGCGGTTTCGATCGATGCCGGCGAGGTCCGGATCCCCGCGGCCTTCCGGACGTTTTGGTCGAGCTTCGCCCACGTGATCCGCAACGTCGTCGATCACGGCATGCAGACCGAGGCGGAGCGCGCAGAGCAAGGTAAACCGCCGCAGAACCGCATCGAGCTTCGTGCGCGGGAGGACGGAAACGCGCTGATCTTCGAGCTTGCCGACGACGGTCGCGGCATCGACTGGAACCTGCTCGAAAGAAAGGCTCGTGGTCGGGGCTTGCCGTGCGAGACGCGCGCAGAGCTGGCACGGGCGCTGTTCGCCGGCGGGGTCAGCACCGCATACGCGGTCACCTACACTTCGGGGCGCGGTGTCGGCATGTCCGCCGTGCGTGAAGTCTGCGCGGCACTGAACGGCGAAATCTTCGTCGAGAGCGAGCTCGGTCGCGGAACGCGCTTTCGCTTCGTGTTTCCGCTCCTGGAACATTCCGGTGGAGAGGTACTCCGAATAGCCGCGTCTCGCGCCCCGATCGCGGCTGCACTCAGGCGCGCAAACGGCGACGCGACTCTGTCGGCAATTTCGCTTTCCGTGCGTCCGCGTCGCGTGCCGAGTGCATGAGCCCCGCCGCCTGTCGCTCGGATCCTTAATTCCTCCGCTCGGGCGCCCGTTGTCACGTGACGATAGACATGAATCCTGGAAGTGAATCGATGCGCTGCGACCATTCCTCCCCCGCTGCGCCCCGGCGCGGGCGTTTTGGGCTGGTGTTTCTCGCTGGCGCCGCCCTACTCGGATGCGTATTCGATGAAGCCGAGCGCTGCGGCGAAAACCAGGTTTTTTCTGCCACGGATGGACTCTGCGTGTGCGAGCCGGGCGCCGCGAAAACCGAGCAGGGCTGCGTGCCGTGCGGGGTCGACGAGGTCGCGGGGCCGAACGGTTGCGCGTGTCCGGAGGGATTCACGCGGCCGACTCCCGAGGCCGCCTGCGAGCTTGTGCCGAGCGCGCTAGGCCTTGCCTGCGACACGGTGAGCGCTCCGTGCGCGGACGCCCGCTACGACCACTGCCAAATCGTGAGCGGAACCAGCGGCTACTGCACGAGCGCGGACTGCACGAGCTCGGCCGAATGCGAGAACGGCTACGCGTGTGACACGACGGCCTCGCCCGCCTTCTGCCGGCGGCCGCCGCTCGGCGCGGGCCAGCCTTGTTCGAGCGCCGCGGACTGCGCAGGAACGGAAGCCACCCACTGCGATGCCGTCGTTTCGCGCTCGTGTCTGGTAGAGGGTTGCACATTGTCCCCGAACAACTGCTTCGAAGGCATGCAGTGCTGCGATCTCTCCGCGTTCGGACTGACTGCCCCGCTGTGCGTTCCGCAGTGCCCATGACGCCTCGAGCCGCCCCGAAGCGCGAGAGCGCGCACGTTTGGGCCGCTATCGGTGCCGCCTTGTTCGCGGCACTCGGCTCCGCGACGGCGCTCGCTCAAGACGCGGCGCCGCCGAGCGCGGCACCGCCCGCGGACGAGCCCGCGGTCGCTCCCCCGGCAGAAGGCAGCGCGGACGTCGCGGCACCCGCTCCCGGCGCCGCCACACCGAGCGCGCCGCCCGAGACGACCGAACAACCGACCGTCGCGCCGGGCCCGCCGGAGGACCCGACGGCGCCGGAGGCGGATCCGAAGAACGCCGAAGCCCCCACCGCGCCACCGCCCGTTCCCGAGGAGGCGGCCCCGTCCGATACGCATCAAACGGAAGACGCCGTCGACGTCAGCGATCTCGAAGCCGAGCTCACGGACGCTTCGGAAGCCTCCGTGAGCGAGCGCACCATCGATATTTATGGTTTCGCCGATTTTGCGTACACGCATTTCGTCGGTGGGGAGGTCCCAGCCCGGCCGAGTTTCTCGGTCGGCAACTTGAACCTCTACCTCGCCAGCAATCTCGGTGCGGGCTGGCGCGCGCTCGCGGAAGTTCGATTCCTGTACCTTCCGAACGGAACGCAGCCCATCGACGACCCGACCGCCACTCGCGTCGACACGACGGCAGTGGACTACGCGGACCTCTACCGGCCGCTGCGCTGGGGCGGCATCGAGATCGAGCGCGTTTGGCTCGAGCACACCTTTCACCCGCTCCTCACCGCGCGCGGCGGACAGTGGCTCACGCCGTACGGGATCTGGAACGTGGATCACGGTTCCCCGGTGATCATCGGCACGGCGCGGCCTTACATCATCGGCGAAGGATTGTTCCCCGAGCGTCAGACCGGCATCGAAGCCTATGGCAGCTCCTTCGTCGACGCGACCGAGCTC
>DASWGX010000702.1:0-4252 GCA_036393455.1 Polyangiaceae bacterium | reverse complement strand
CATCCAGGGGCTGGAAGTGGAATCCTGGGTCTACGATCCCGATGCCCAATCCTACCAAGAACGAGCCGCGATTCCGACGCCGCGCGGCGGAGCGGCTGGAGCCGTCCTCGGCGGTCGCATCTTCGTCTTCGGCGGCGAGGGCAATGCCGATGATCCGGACGGTGTGTTCCACGAGGTGGAAGCCTACGACCCGGTGTCGAATACCTGGGAATCCCTGCCGGATATGCTGATCGCTCGTCACGGCTACGCCGCGGCCACGGTCGGCGATCGGATCTATCTGCCCGGCGGCGCGACGAACCAGGGTTTCGGTGCCACGAACAATCACACGGTGTTCTTCTTTCAAGCCGCGGACTGACACCTTCCCGGTCCCGCTGCTGGATGAGCAGGGTCTCGAACTGGCGCTTGGCGTCACGATGGGGTATCGCACGCCATGGAAATCGAGAGCTGCCGAGTTTGCGGGGGCGACGGGCGCATCGGTAATGCGTTTGGAGGGAGTTCAACGTCATGTCCGGGTTGTAACGGCACGGGCCGGCGCTCGACGTCGAGCACCCTGCTGCGCGACGTGACGAAAACGAAGCCGTCGCACCACCACCCGACCAACAAGGCCGCCACTCCGGTGAAGATCGACGCCCCGACGACGGCTGGCGGCGTGACGCTCGCCGAGGAGGTGAAAAGCTCGGGCGTGCCCGACACCGTAAAAGCAAGGTTGATTCGAGACATCATCGAGTACGAGGGAAGCCACGGGAGATGCACGCAGACCTTCACGAAGAAGGTCCGGAAACAGCTGCGAGCCGGCGGCGGGTGAGGCGCGACGCGCGCTGAGCCCCATCGCTCGAACACGGCGACGCTGAACTCTCCTCCACGGCTGGCGAAGCTTCCCGCCAGCGCCGCGCAGGCCGGGACGGCGAGCGCCTTTGGTTGCGCGCACGCGTGGCTGCTTCGCGCCCGAATTGAAGCACGATGCAGGGCAGGCTCGCGAGCCCGCTAGTTGTGTCTCGCCGAGTGCCGCTGCCTGCGCTAGAGCGGCCAGGCATGGGCGCCCGCACGACCGGCAGAGAAGCCGCGCTACAAATGTTGTTCGCGCTCGACGTCGCGGGCGGGGGCCCCGCGGAGGTGATCTACGACTACTGGCGCGAGCTGCCCGGTGACGCCGAGGGTCGCGGCTATGCCGACGAGATCGTTAGCGGGGTCGCGGCCGGCGTCGAGCGGGTGGACGCGTGCGTGCGCGCGGCGAGCACGAATTGGCGCCTGGAGCGAATGAATCGCGTCGACCGGAATATTCTGAGGCTCGGTGCCTGGGAGCTTCTGGAACGGCCCGAGGTGCCGCGGGCGGTGATCCTCGACGAGGCGGTAGAGCTCGCGAAGCGCTACGGCACCGAAGAGAGCGGTGCGTTCGTCAACGGCGTTCTCGATCGCATTGCCGACGACCTGGGTCGCGCCGACGCGGACGTCGGCTGACGCGACGATAGGGTTCGGATGGAGTTGCGCTTCACGCGTCCGAGCCTGCGCCGCCTCGACCTTGCCGGCACCGAGGTGTTGGTCGCAGGCATGTCGACAGACGAGCGTCCGCTGCACGGCCTCGCGGGGCTCGTGGATTGGCGGCTCTGCGGCAAGCTGTCTTCGGCGCTCGGAAGCGGGTTTGCGAGCGGACGGCGCGGCGAGGTGTTGATGGTACCGGGCAGGCCGAAGCTGCCGTTCGACAAGGTGGTGCTCTTCGGGATCGGCGCGGTAAAGGAGTTCAACGAGCACGTTTACCGGGTCGTCGTCGAACAGGTGCTCGCCACGCTCGAAGGGCTTCGGGTGCGTTCGGCGGTGGTCGAGCTGCCCGGCCGGCACTTCGGCGCGATCGCGGCGGAACGCGCAGCGGACATTCTGCTCGAGCTTTGCGCCGGACGGCCCGAGCACGACGTGTGGACGCTGGTCGACGATGCGGAAGCCGAGCGCGCGATTGCACAACACTTGGTTCAGGAGCGCCGCCGGCAGCGTCATCTGTGAGTGTTCGCGCCGTGGATCGCTCGGGCCGCCGCCATGAGCTCCGCGTTTACCGAACGGTTCGCTTCCGGGCTTTGGACTCCTGCAGAGCCTTGCCTTGATTCGGAAAGTGCTTGGCCTCCCAGGCCTTGGTGGCGGCCGGGTCGCGCAGGAGCTCGACTTCTCCGAGCGCGAGCTTGCCGTTGTCGAGCCGGTCGTAGGTGAGCTGCATGCCCGGGTAGAAGTGCCGTTCGACTTCGTGATTAGGGCCTGGGTTTTCGATTCTCTCGACGCGCGCGGGGGGCCCCAGCACTTCTTGAATCGCCTCGGGGATCATGCCGACCTGCAGGTCGGGCCGAATGGCGCCGTTGAAGATGCCGTAAACCGCAGGTTCACCCTGCTCGTTCTTGCCCGCGGGGCGGTCGCGGCGATGCACCTTGATGCGGCCGACGACTCCGTCGCTCAGATGGAATTCGGCGGCGCGACCGACGTAGCGGCACACGCCTTCGTCGACGTAATCGCACGGTGCCTGCATGTGCCGCTCGATGGTTTCGATTGTGGCGCCGAAGCGGATCGGGCCGAGACCCGCGCCGGGAATAATCTCGAGCATGGGGCCGGTCGGGATGGGAAAGCGCAGCGTCGGAGCCGGCGTGCGCGGAGCGGCCGAAGCGCTCGGCGCCTGAGCCTCTTGCGCGGCGGCCGGCGGCTCGTCCTTTTCGCAAGCCGCGAGGGCAAGGGCGGCGCCGAGCGCCACGAGAGCCCTTTCAAAGAATCGATTGACGCTTTGCATCTTTACTTCCAAAACCTCTGCTGCCACGAGCCGATCAGCACTTCTCGCGGCGATTCGCCGCGCTCCCGCGGGCCGAGCCCGCGTCTCGCCATCCTGACATGCTTTCTTCTCGACGTTTCGTGTTCGTAACCGGCAAAGGCGGGGTCGGCAAGACGACGGTGACGGCTGCGCTGGCAACTGCGTTGGCGGCCGAGGGTCGGCGCGTGCTCGTCACGGTCTGTTCGTCGCCGGAGTGGCTCGGCCGCTTGCTCGGCACGCCGCCTCCCGACACTCGAATCTCCGAGCTTGTTCCCGGTGTCAGCGCCGTGCACTTGGTGCCCGAGGTGGCGTTCGAGGAGTACACGCGGCTCGTCCTGGGGGGGACCGTGTTTCGCGTGGCAATGCGCACGCGCTGGGTGCAGGGGTTTCTCAATGGCGTGCCGGGCTTGCGCGAATGGGCGTTGCTCGGCAAGGCTTGGTACCATGCGAGCGAGCGCGAGCACGGTCGGGAGCGTTTCGACGTCGTGTTGTTCGACGCTCCCGCTACCGGTCACGGGCTCGAAATGCTGCGCGTGCCCCGGGTCATTGCGGAGGCGGTACCCTCAGGGAAGCTGCGCCGCGACGCGGACGCGGCCTGGGAAATGTTTCGGGACGCAGAACGGTCCGGAGTGCTGGTGGTCACCCTGCCCGAGGAGCTGCCCGCCACGGAGACGATCGAGCTCGTGACCAAGGTGAGAGACTCGCTCGGCCTGCCCGTCGCGGGGCTGGTCGTAAACTTCGTGCTGGACCAGCAGTTTTCCGCCGCGCAGGCCGAAACGCTCGGAAGTTTCCAGGGTTTGGTGCCGGACGATGCCGGTGAGCGCATGCTCGCCCTTGCTTCGCACCGAGCGGGCCGGGAGCTGATTCAGCGGCAAAGTCTCGAGCGGCTGAGCAGCCTGAATCTGCCAACCCTGAAGTTGCCGCTGTTGTTGGGTGACGCGGCCGGCCGAGCCGCCGTGGAGAGCCTGGCCGGGCGACTTTCCGCGGTGGTCCGCTGAGGCGGTGCGCCCCGGGCGTGGGCGAGCTAGCTTCAGGGCGAGTCTTTCGCGATGGCGGAGAAGCGGCGCTACGAAGGCAGAGTGCTCTTGGAGCGCTACCGGCTGGAATCCCTGCTCGGGGAAGGCGGCATGGGCACGATCTGGCGCGCCGAGCACTTGGTTCTCAAGGCTCCCGTCGCAGTGAAAATGGTCGACCGCGATCTCGTCGTCGACGACGACACCAAGTCCCGCTTCATGCGCGAAGCGCAGTCGGCGGCCGCGCTCCGAAGCCCGCACGTCGTTCAGATCTTCGACTACGGCGTCGACGATCACATTCCCTTCATCGTGATGGAGCTTCTGGAGGGGGAAAATCTGTCGCAGCGCATCAAGGGCGCCGGCCGCCTTTCGCCCGCGGAGACCGGCCGCATCGTCTCGCACATCGGGCGCGCGGTCGGGCGCGCGCACGAAGCGGGCATCGTCCACCGGGACCTCAAGC
>DASWGX010000701.1:0-3253 GCA_036393455.1 Polyangiaceae bacterium | reverse complement strand
TGCGCCTGGACCGACGCACCTCGAATCCTCGCAAAGGTCGGAGACGCGCAGGCCGGCATCTCCGTAGACGCGCGCGCCGAAGGGTGCGAGCTCCAGAGCGAGCTCGGCGAGGCTGGGCGCGGCGGCGGACGGCACGATCACGGTAGCTTCGCTCATGACGAAGGCTCGAACTCCAAGACCAGATTCGAGCCCTTGTCGACGACGTGACCCGGGCCCGGCGCCTGCCGCGCCAGAAGCCCCGTTCCCTTGATGCTGGGAGCAAGCCCGAGACCCATCGCCTCGCGCAGCGCGCGCCGCACCGGCCAGCCCGTCATGTCCGGAAGGCGGACCTGGCCCTTGTCCAACGTGCCGCCCTGGTGGACCTCCTGCACCGGCGGCCCCTTGCCCCGCGCCTGACGCAGAAGCTCGTAGGCCTGGCGCGCCGGATCGGGCTTGGCCCCCAGCTCGACCAGATCGACGCGCTCGGTGTTTCGCGGAGTGATGCCGCGATGCTTGAGCGCCACCTCCGCCACGCGCCGAAAGATCGGCGCCGCGACGGCGCCGCCCGCGTGCTCCACCATGGGCTCGTCGAGCGTCACGGCGATGACCACGACCGGATCCTGCGCGGGCACGAAGCCGACGAAGGAGGCCATGTACTTGTCCAGCGAATAGCGCCCGGTCTGCGGATCGGTCTTTTGCGCCGTGGCCGTCTTTCCCGCAACCTGAAAACCTTCCACGGCCGCTTCGGTGCCGGTACCGTCGTCCTCCGTAACACCGACCATCATCGTGACCAGTGTGCGCGCGACGTGCCGCGGCACGACGCGGCGCCGGAGCGCGGGTATCGCTTCGCGGACGACCTCGCCGTTGGCCGCGGTCACTTTCTTGACGATGATGGGCTCCATCAAGAGCCCGCCGTTCGCGATGGCCGCCGCGGCCATCGCCAGCTGGAGATTCGTGATGCTGATGCCCTGGCCGAAAGACGCCGAGGCGGTTTCGACCGGTACCCAGGGACGGCCGCGCGGCCGCAGCGTGCCGGAAGATTCGCCGGGCAAGGTGAGGCCCGTCTCCTGGCCGAAACCGAACCTGCGAAATGCTTCGTAGAGCTTCTGCCCGCCGAGGCTCAAGCCGATCTTCGCGGCGCAGATGTTCGAGGAATGCGCCAGCACCTCCGAGATGGTCAACCACTCCGCGGGGTGGGTGTCCCGAATCACGACGTTGTCGACGGGCATCACGCCTTTTTCGCAATAGAGCCGCTGCGCGGCGCTGATGGCTCCCTGCGCGAGCCCCGCCGCGACCGTGAATATCTTCATGGTCGAGCCCGGCTCGAACACGTCCGTGAGCCCGCGATCGCGGCGCTCGGCGGGGTCGCTCTCGGTGTAGTCGTTCGGGTTGTAGCCGGGCCAGCTCGCCATCGCGAGGATCTCGCCGGTATTGGGGTCGACGACGATCACCGAACCGCCGGTCGCTTCGAAGGTCTTGCCGGCGGTCGAGAGCTCGCGCTCCGCGACGTACTGCAGTCCCTGATCGATGGTCAGATGAACGTCGTGACCGGCAAGCGCGCGCTCGTCCTGGACGCCCTCCGCGAAGATCAAACGACCGGATCGGTCGCGCAAGCCGCGCAACAGATCGACCTGGCCGGCAAGCTCGTGGTCGAGCGAGTACTCGAGGCCGTCCTTACCCTCGCCGTCCGGAGCCACGAAGCCGAGCAGCGGCCCGGCAAGCTCGCGGCGTGGATAGTAACGGCGCCCCTCCCCGTCCACGACGAGCCCGCGAATCCGCTGCCCGCCGTCATCCGAGGACATGAGCCGTCGCAGCGCTTCGGCTTCTTCGGGACTGATCTGGCGCTTCAACCAGGAGAAGCGCCGCTTGGCGAGGATCTTGCGTTCGACGCGCGCCGGGTCGAGGCTCAAGACCGCCGCGATGCGATTCCCCGCGTCGCGCGCCACCACCGGCACTTGACTGGGAGCGACGCCGCGCAAGAGCTCCACGGCGTCCAGACTCACGCTCGGCACCTCGACGCTGACGCCGAGCGCGCTGCCGTTGCGATCGTAGACTCCGCCGCGCTTGGGAGCGACGTGCAGCCTGCGCAGCCGTTGCTTCTCGGCGAGCTCGCGCCAGGTCGGCTGCTGTTCGACCATCAGCGTAAAACCCGCCGACACCACCAGGCCGAGTCCGAGGGCCATCAGGCCGCAGAGCACGCCGATGCGCAGGCGAATCCAGCGGCCCTGCGGCGTGCGCAGCCGGTTCATGGCGCGAGCTCCGCTTCGGTCTCGAAGGCTTCGGGATCGACCTTGGGTTCGGCGCCCGCAGGCAAGATGCGATCGGGCGACGGCTCGCTCATGCCGAGCAGCGAGCGGGCCACGCGATCGACACGTTCGGGCGTTTTATGGCTGCTGAGCTCGAGCTCCAGCACGCGTTTGACTTCGCGCAAGCGCGCGATGCGAGCGTGGGAACGGCCGAGCTCGTAGCCGACCTCCATCGAGCGGACGCGCAAAGCGAGATAGAGCACGAATGCCACGGTCGTGGCCACGACGGCCAGCGCCCACAAGGGCACGAACGGCGACGTGGGCGGCAGCGCGCCGCGCTCAGGTGTCGTCATCGAAGTGCTCCCAGGTTGGCTCCACCGTTTCGCCGGGAGCAGCGTCGAGCCGCCGGCGCGCGGCCCGAAGCTTGGCGCTGCGCGCTCGCGGGTTCTGAGCTTTTTCGGACTCGCTGGCGACGAGGGGCTTCGGCGTGAGCCGCTCCCACCGATCCTTTTGCATGAAGGCGCGCTTCACGATTCGATCTTCGAGCGAGTGAAAGCTGACGAGGACGGCGACCGCGCCGGCGCCGAGCACTCGCTCCGAAAGTGCGATCAAGCTTCGAAGCTGCTCGAGCTCCTGGTTCACGGCGATGCGGAGCGCCTGAAACGTGCGCGTCGCCGGATCGACGCCGCCGACACGACGCGGACCGACCGCGCGCACCACGGCGCGCCGGAGATCGGAAGTCGTATCGAGCGCGTGATTCGCCAAGGCCTGCTTGATACAGCGAGCGACGCGCCGGGAACGACGTTCTTCACCGTATTGATAGATGACGTCGGCGAGCTCGTCCTGCGTGAGCCGTTCCACGAGGTCGCGAGCGGTTTCGCCGCGCGTCGGGTCCATCCGCATGTCGAGTGGGCCCTCGAGACGGAAGCTCATCCCGCGCTCCGATTCCGCGAGCTGCTCGGAGCTGATCCCGAGATCCGCGACCAGACCGTCGACGCTCTTCACGCCGCGCGCCGCCAAGATTGCTT
>DASWGX010000700.1:0-1659 GCA_036393455.1 Polyangiaceae bacterium | reverse complement strand
CGCGTCGTTACCGCTGGGCCGATCGGTCATCGAAAGAGCGTTGCGAAAGCTGCGTCCCGGAAGCTCCGCTCGAAGCACGGAGCATCCGGGAAGGGTAAGATTCCTATCGGCGTGGTCGGAGCGTCAAGCCCGGGGCGGCGTCGCTCTCCATGCCGCAACATTCCTGCGTCAAATCGCCGCATGCTTCGCGGTCAATCGGTTTCCCCCGGATGTCGCCCCACTCACGGCGGAATCACGAGGCGCTGGCCGATACGAATCGGCCGCTTGGGATTCAAGCCGTTCTGCCGCACGATCTCGCGCACGCTCACCTTGTGTCGGAGCGCGATTTCGGAAAGCGTGTCGCCTTTCCGGACCACGTGGACGCGCTCTTTCTTCGTCGCGGCGCTACCCGCGCGTTCGGTGGATTTCGTGCCTCGCGCCGGCTTGGCGCCCGGCGGCAGCTTGAGCTTCTGCCCCGGAAAGATCGGGCGTTTGGGGTCGATCTTGTTCTGTTTCACGAGGGCAGCGACGGATACACCGTGACGACTCGCGATGCCGATCAACGTTTCTCCACGGCTGACGACGTGAAAACGAGGCAGCGGAACTTGGCCGGGGTCGTACCAATCCTTCGGGTACTGCTCGACGACGCAAAGCTCCTGCGGGTCGAGAAAACGCGTCACGACGTCGCGAACGGAAGCGGCGTCGATGGCACCGTAGGCGCGCATCGGATCGTACAGCGTCTCGAGCGAATCACCGAAGAGCTCAGCTTCGCCGAGCGCGCGCGAAAGCCCGAGCGGCGATTCGATGCGTCCCCAAGCCGAGACCTCGAGCTGGCGCCGCGCCGCTTCGAGCTCCTGCGGCGACGGCCCGCTGTAGCGAAAGCGAGCCAGAGCCGCTAGCAGGATCTTTTGTGCATCGTCGGGTTCGCTTCGCGAAGCGCCTTCCACGCGAATTTGGAACAACGCGGCGCCGCGCTGCAAGAGCACCTCGGCCCGCACGCTCTCGGCTTTGCCGCGCTCCTTGACCAGGCTCGCGACGAGTGGCGCGCCTTCCGAGCTCGCCAGCATGGCCGCGAGCAGCTCGAAAGTTCGGTGCTCGTTCGAGCCCAACGGCGGAATGCGCCAACCGTAGATCGCCGCGGGATTCTTGAGCTCGGGCTGTTCGAGCACGACCAGGCGCGGGCTCGTCTGCCTTGCCGGCGCGATGGCGACCGGCCTATTCTCCGGGCCCCGAAACGCGCCGTCGCCGAGGTACTCTCGCACCCACGCGAGCGCCTGGGCCGCGTCGAAGCCACCCGCGATGCCGAGGGCCGCGAAGTTCGTGCGGTAGTGCCGGCGATGGAAACGCCGAACTTCGCCGAGTGAATACCGTTCCACCACGTCCGGCGCGGGTATGACCGCGTGCGCGGCGGGCCACCCCGGTTCGAAGGCGAGCGCCTCGAGGTGCGCCTGAGCGCGGCCTTCGACGCTTCGCTCTTCGAAGCGCAGTCTGAGCGCGAGCCGCGCCGCATCGAGCTTTTGCAACGTGAACCCCGAGCGCGAAAGCCGCGCGGCTTCCCGCCAGATCGCAAACTTCAGACTTTCCGGCGGCACCGTGGTGCAAAACCGCGCCGCGTCGCGGGAGACCGAATGCTCCGACCGACCCGCGTGGACCAGCGCTTTGTCGTCGGCGACGAAAGCC
>DASWGX010000699.1:0-3706 GCA_036393455.1 Polyangiaceae bacterium | reverse complement strand
CGAGCCGCGTCGAGAGCGCGCAGGCGAAGAACACCAGCGTCACGACCGACAGATTGTCACCGAGCACACGGGCGTCGATGAGATCGAAGAGCGCCGGCTCGGGCAGCGAGACGAACGTGCCGTCCGCGCTCTGATAGTACGTGGAAACCTTCTGGCCGCCGGACCATAGCTTCGCCAGCCCGCGCGCGAACACCATCATCGCCAGCGTCACGACGAAGGCCTGAATGCGCGAGAACGCGACCAACACACCCGAAATGGCGCCCGCCGCGCCGCCCAGGGCCAATACGGCGAGCACGGCGACCCATCCCGGCCACGACCAGGGCAGCAAAAACGTCGCAAAGGACAGGGCGGAAAGCGCGAGCACGCTCCCCACCGAGAGGTCGATGCCGGCCGTGACGATGACGACGGTCATCCCACAAGCGAGGATTCCGTGCACGGAGATCTCGCGCAGCATCGCTCGGTGCGTCTGCCAATCGAAGAACGCGCCGTGGCCGTGAAAGACGCAGCCCAATGCGAGCACGATGAGGAGCGGAGCGAGTGTGCGAACTACGGCGCGGCGCTCTCGCGAAGACCCGATCACGTTGCGGCTCCCATCAACGCCGCGAGCAGGCGCGGCCGGGTAAGGTCGTCCCCCGCCAATGTGGTTTCGACGCGCCCGCGCGCGAGCACGATGACGCGATCGCAAAGCTCGCAAAGCTCGTCGAGCTCCGAGCTCGCTATCAAGATGCTCGTGCCTTCGGCGGCACGCCGCCGCAAAAGGGCGTGCACGTCGGCCTTGGCACCGACATCGATGCCCCGCGTCGGGTCGTCGAGCAGCAGCAGCCTCGGCCGCGCCAGGAGGCAGCGCAAGAGCGCCACCTTTTGCTGATTGCCGCCGGAGAGCTCGCGCGCCGGCTGCTCCAGCGAGGCCGCCTTGAGCTCGACCTCGCTCGCGTGAGCGGAAACTGCCGTGCGTTCGCGCTCCCCGGCGACGAAGCCTAGCTTCGTGAAGCGCCGCAGGCTCGACAGCGTCGCATTATGGCGCACGGAAAGGTCACCAAGCGTGCTCTCGCCACGGTCGCCGACCAGAAGCGCAACGCCGAACCGCAGCGCGGCAGCCGGTGACACGGGACAGTAGCGGCGTCCATCGAGCTCGCACGCGCCGCGCGGCTCGCCCAGAGCGCCGAACAACGCGTGGAGCAGGGTGTTCGCCCCGGCTCCCTTGAGACCCGCGACCCCGACGACCTCGCCGGAACGGAGCTCGAAGGTGACGTCCATGAGCGGCGCGGCGCCGCCGCACGAAAGGCCGCTGACGGCGAGGCGAACATCGGAGCGCCGGGCGCGCGCCGGCAGCGAGGTTTCTGCACGGCGACCGAGCATCGAACGGACGATGTCCGCTCGCGAAACCTCGCTCACGTTTCGCGACCACACCGTCACGCCGTCGCGCAGCACCATGATGCGATCGCCGAGGCGCTGGATCTCGTCCATTCGGTGCGAGATGTAGACGATGCCCGCGCCGCGACGCCGCGCGGCGTCGAGCGAAGAGAAAAGGCGCTCCGCGTCCTCCTCGGAAAGCGCGCTCGTCGGCTCGTCCAAGATCAAGATCCGCGCGTCTCGTTCCAGTGCGCGCGCAATCTCGAGCGCTTGCCGCTCGCTCAGCGGCAGGCGCTCCACGAGTGTGTCCGGATCGCGCTCGAGCCCGATCGAACGAAGCACGCGGCGCGCGGACTCGAGCGCGGCGCTCCTCCGAACGCGAGACCACGGCCGCACGCGCTGCGAAAGCAGCAGGTTGTCGGCGATGCTGAGAGTCGGAACGAGCGAAAGCTCCTGATGGATGGTCGCGATGCCCGCCTCGACCGCGGCGCGCGGATCCGGAAATCGCACCGGGCGCCCGCCGACGAGCAGCTGCCCGTCGTAGTCGGGCTCGGCGCCGGACAGGATGCGAATCAGCGTGCTCTTCCCCGCGCCGTTCGCGCCGGCGATCACCTGGGCTTCGCCGGCCCTCACGGACAACGACGCCTCGTGAAGCGCCCGCGTAGCCCCGAACGACTTCGAGACGCCGCGGAGCTCGAGCAGGGGTGTCGTCGCCATCCGAGCCGCCACACTTTGACTTCCGCCACGCGGGGGAACAAGCTCGTGCTCCCGCAGGGCATCGTCCTCGGCCGGGAGCTCTGGTTTGGGAGTTCGGCCCGCGCGGCATCCACGTCGCGCACGTCGTCATCGACGGGCAGATCGACCTGCCGCGGACGCGCGCGCAATACCCGGAGCGGAGCGCGGAAACGTTCTTGAGCCCCGACGCCATCGCCGAAACCTACTACGACCTCCACCTCCAGACCCCGACGGCCTGGACGCACGAACTCGATCTCAGGCCCGCGGTCGAGCGGTTCTAGCCCGTGCGCCGGGCGGCATCGGGTTACTTGCCGCCGAGACCGAGCTGAGCGGCGAAAGCGAGCCCGTTGGCGAAGAGCCAGTGCTTCTTCATTTTGCCGCCCTCGAAGCGCACGAACTCGAGCATCGCCAGGTTCACCTTCTGACCCGTCGGCTTCCAGAGGTTCAGCGACGGCAGCACGCCGTCGTTGGTGCCAGTGAAGCGTCCCATCGCCACGACGTAGGGACCTACGGCACCGATGGCCTCGTGCTCTACTTTGACGTCGCTGAAGCCCTGCCAAGCTTCCTTGTGAAACGCTATCGCCTTCTTGATTCCCCGGTCGTCGCCCGGGCGATAGGCGGCGGATACGACCACATCGTCGGCCATCAGGGCCTTGAGCCCGGCTTCATCGCGGGCTTTGAACGCCGCAACGGCCTGCCGATACGCGGCCTCGTTCGCCTTCTCGAGCTCGCTGCCGGTCTGGAACGAGGCTGGCTCCATGCCCTGCCCTTCCTTCATCACCTTGCGCACGGGGCCCTTGGTCACGCGCAGCTGACCGAGCATCGTGCCCTGGTCGGAGTATTCGCGGTGCGCGACGACCTTGTTTCCCTCCAGCTCGACCACATGACCGATCAAGAAACCGATCTGGCGATCGGTCGCCGCGATCTCTCCACCCGGACCCATCAAGGGGCCCGTATGCTTGCCGCGGACGAGCACGATGCTCGCAATCGTCTTACCCATTACGAGCTCGAGCTGAATCTCCCCTGACGTATCGGGAAAGGCGACCGTGATCGGCTTGACCCAACGCTCCACGATATCGGGTCCCATGAAGCGCGGCATACCGCTGTCCATCATCTCGGCAGTGGCTCGAGGCGCATAGCAGTCCAAAAGCTTGCCGAAGTCGCGCGCATTGAATGCACCCCAGCATTCCGCGTAACGCACGGCTGCCTGATCGGGAGGCAGCATGGCGGGCGCGGGTGGAGGCTCTGGTGCCGCGGCCGGCGGCGGTGGCGGCGGTGGCGGCGGTGGCGGCGGTGCCGCGGCAAGCGGCTGCGCCGGCGGCGGAACGGACTCGGAGCCGCAGCCCGCGAGCAAGAGCAGCGCGGCGAACAATGACAGCAAGACCCAGTTTCGAACGTGCATCATCGACCCTCTCCGAAGGAGCTCGGTATCAAGGAACCTGGTTATAGAGTCAACCTCGCGCGCGGATCAATCTTCGCCGACGGCCGAAGACAACTCCACTGGCGGCCGGACGTATTGGGGCGGCGCGAAAGTCGGCGCCTTTTCGTCGATCACGACCTGGAGCCGCTTGTACGCGGGCAGACCGGTCCCCGCCGGGATCAACCGGCCCATGATGAC